>CAYZXM010000012.1:0-40597 GCA_964482455.1 uncultured Treponema sp.
TAGTTTACCACAGGCCTGCTATGTTATGAATTTACAGAAAGGGTTTCACAGACTCTTTGCTACAGATGATTGTGCCGGGCCTTCGGTTGAATGGGTTCGGGTTGCTCCGCAACTTTAATCGTTCCCATCGCACAAAATCTTCGCAAATTGTAAAGTCGCTTACGCTTTTATCGATTTGCTAAAAAGTCGACGTTTAAGCAATCTATGCTTTTGCTCCATATGTTTTGTAGTATTCATCAATCGCTTCTTTTATTTCTGGAGTGATTATTTTTTTGTCTCCATTTGTATAAAGAGAATCAACAACATCTCTCATACTAACGATTGCTTTTGCAGGAAAACCGTATTTTTCAGTAATTGTTTCTAGTGCAGATTTTTCTGAATCAGCGGCTTTTTCCATACGGTTCAAACTTACAATTTCGCCTACAATCTTAATTCCGCCTGGTACAGTTTCCTGTGCTTTAATTTTTGGATATGTTTCATCGATTGACTTTCCAGAAGTTGTTACGTCTTCGATTATAACAACCCTGTCGCCATCTTTTATTTTATAACCAAGCAATGAACCTTTGTCTGCACCATGATCTTTTTCTTCTTTTCTGTCTGAGCAATACTTTATTTCTTTGCCATAAAGTTTTGAATATGCAATGGCCGTTACAACTGCCAAAGGAATTCCCTTATATGCAGGGCCAAAAAAAACATCAAAATCATCACCAAAGTTATCGTGAATTGCTTTAGCGTAAAACTCGCCAAGCCTTGAAAGCTGTCCTCCTGTAACGTAAGCACCAGCATTCATAAAAAATGGACTTTGGCGACCACTTTTTAATGTGAATGAGCCAAACTTTAAGACCTGACATTCAACCATAAAATCAATAAATTCTTTTTTATACTGTTCCATATTTCTTATCTTATCTTAAATTATCAGATTATAAAATAAGGGCATCTTAAAAAGGCTTGCTTTATAAGATGCCCAAAAAGTTTTAGTTTACTTTTACGAAATATCCTTACAGTTACATTCGCTTACAAAAGCGGCGGCACCTTCGCCAACGTACATTTCGTGAAGTTTTTTCATAATCGTTGTTATTGTTTGAACAAAATTATCTTCAACATACAAAATGAACATTATGTTTAATTGTGGCCAAATTGAATCGCCTAATTTAGGATCGGTGTTTCCCACGCCCATAACGTTTTCAATTTTTGTATATTTACATTTTATCCCTGCTCTTCGGCATTCCCGTTCGTATAACTGTAAAAAATCCGACTCAATCGCTTGTGTAAGAATAACTTCAATTCTTTTCATTATTCATTTCCTCCGTTATCGGAATTTTTATTTTCTGAATCTTCAAACTTAGTTTTGCCATCATTTGTTTTACCTTCTAAGGCTTTTACAATCTTTTGTGTACCGCGAGATTTTCTTTCTTCGGTTTTTACCTCTTTTTCAGTTTTTACAGAACCTTGTAAATCCATTTCTAAGAGTAAAAGTCGTTGTTGTTCTCCTTTTTTATTAAAGATGTAGTAAATTACCGGCATTACAAAAAGAGTCATCAACGAACCGAATGTCATACCGCCTAATACAGTAAGACCGATTGGCTGCGTCATTGAACCAGTTTCCCCCGGATAGAATGCCATTGGAATAAGGGAAGTTACTGTTGTTAAAGTTGTCATTAAGATTGGACGCAAACGGCTTCGTGCCGCTTCAATGCACGCTTCCTGCAGAGCATAGCCGCGCTTTCTTAAAAGGTTTGTATAGTCAACCAATACAATACCGTTATTTACGATTGTTCCAACAAGAACCAGCATACCAACTACCGAAATAACGTTCAGCATTGTATGCGTAATTAAATAGATGAACATTACACCAATAAACGAAAGTGGAATTGTAAAAATAATAATGAACGGATCCCTAAATGATTCAAATTGACTTGCCATTACTGCAAATACCAAAAGAATGGCCATAATAATGATTATGCTGAACTTCTTTACGGCATCAATCATATCTTCAAAAGAACCTTCATAAGAAACGATTACATTTTCATCTAAAACAACGTTTTCACGAACAGAATCTGCAATTGCTTCCTGAACTTTATTAATGGAGATTCCAGATTTTGGCTCAATTGAAAGTCGAACCGTTCTTGTTTGATTTTCGCGACGAATTGTTACAGGGGCAAGAGATTCTTCATAGCGAGAAAAACTTGCAAACGGGATTCTGTTTCCCATTGAGTTTGCAACGTAAATGTTTTCCAAATCGCCAAATTTCTGCTTATCCTGGTCATCAAGGCTTACAACAATATCAATCTGCGTTCCGTTATCATCGTAGCGGCTTGCAGTTTTGCCGTTTACAGCAGCATTAAGCTCAGAACCTGCACTGTATGCGGTAATTCCAAGTTCGTACATTCGATTTCTGTCCAAATTGATTTTTAATTGCGGAAGTCCGTCTTCAAGGTCGCTTGTAACTTCGTTTACATAATCAGAACATTTTTCCTGAATCACTTTTTGAATTTCTTTTGAAGTTGCACGTGCTAAATCAAGGTCATCTGAACGAATTACAACATCAATTGCCGAACTTGCAAAACTAGACATACTAGAACTGAATGTAAACTCAGCCCCTGGGAATGAATTAAAATACTTTCGGCATTTTTCTTTTGCAGATTTTTCGTTGTCGTAACCTGGAAGTCGTTCACTTTCAGAATAAAGAGAGATTCTAAGCGTTGCCGTGTTTGAATCCGATGCCGAAGACATCATTGTTGAACCACCTACAGACGTTAATGCGTACTTTACCCCCTTTAAATCTTTCATAACATTTGCTTCATATTGCTGAATAACTTCGCGTGTAAAATCGAGCGTTGTTCCCTTTGGCATTTCGAGCGAAACACTTACCGAAGTAGACGCTTCTTCCGGCATAAAGATAAAGCCGATTAATTTTACAGAGCAAATTGAACCGATAAAAAGCAAAATCAAAATCGAGATAACAAGTTTTCTGTGTTTTAAAACCTTTTCAACGCCAGCAGCATAAGCATTATCAAGCCATGTAAAAAAGCGGCTCATTAAACCGTCAAAACCTTGCAGCCACTTAGGCATTTTTCGTTCTGACTGTTTTTCTACAACAAGATATTTAGAAGAAAGAACCGGAACTAAAACCGCAGCAACTAAAAGAGAGCAAAGAAGTGAGAAAATAATTGTAAACGCAAACGAAACAAATAATTTTCCCATCATTCCAAGCATTTTCTGGAACATTACCATTGGTAAAAAGATACAGACAGAGGTTAAAGTAGAGGCAGAAATTGAGCCAAGCATTTCTTCTGAACCTAAAACTGCGGCAACCTCCGCTTTTGCATCTCGTTCTCGATAACTAAAAATGTTTTCCAAAATTACAATTGAGTTATCAACAAGCATACCGATTCCCAAAAGCAAACCGGAAAGTGTCATCATATTGATTGTAAATCCGCAGAAATACATCAACGCAAGTGTAATAAGAACAGAAATTGGAATGGCAAGTGCAATAATGAACGTACTTTTTACAGAACGCAAGAAAATATAAAGAACAACAACTGCAAGCAAAATACCTTGAAGAAGTGAACTTACAACGTTGTTTATAGTGTCATTAATGTCATCTGTTGTGTTGTATGCTTCTGTAATTGTTATGTCACCAGGAAGATCTTTTAAAATATTTGTAATCTGAGTTCTACATTTTTCTGCTGTACTAACGGAATTCTTTCCTGACTGCTTTTGAATCATAAGCATAACGCAGGATTTTCCGCCAATGTATGCTTCAGAAGTAACATCTTTATAACCTGAATAAACATTTGCAACATCCCGCAAAAGAATCGGAATAAGTTCGCCGTTTGCACTTGGTTTATATGTAACAACTGTGCCTTTTACATCTTCTACAGATTTGTAAGTTCCTTCTGCAGAAATCGTATAGTTTGTATCTCCTTGTGCAATTTGCCCGCCGGAACTTGTAATGTTCTGTGCACCAATCATCTGACAAATTTGAGTAATTGTAAGACCATACGCATCCAAGCGGTCACGCGGAACTTCAACTCTTATACATTTTTCACTGTTACCAACCAAAGTTGCAGAGGCAACACCATCAACTTGTTCAAGTCGAGGCTGAATAATGTCTTCTACGTAAGAACTTAATTCTTCTGGCGTTCGTGAACCGGAAACAACAAGACCCATAATAGGAATCATCGAAGGGTCCATTTGGAAAATAACTGGCGAATCTGCATTATCAGGAAGATAATTGCGAATCATATCAATTTTATCGCGAATATCCGCTTTTGCTTCATCAAGATTCGTTCCGTATTCAAATTCCAGAATAACAAGTGAAGTTCCCGTCATAGACTGCGACTGCATTTTTTTTAATCCTGTAACGCTGGAAAGCGAACTTTCCATTGTACGTGTTACGCTTTTTTCTGTTTCTTCAGGACCTGCATTTGAATAACTTGTATATACAATGATGTACGGAATATCCATATCAGGATACAAATCTATTGGTAATGAAGTTGTACAATAAATACCGAGCAACGTTGCAAGAATAAAAAAGATAAGCGTTGTTGTCGGCTTTTTTACAGCAATTTTTGAAAATGACATTTTTGCTCCATAATTTTAATCGATTTTCTACTGAACACTATTCAACAATAGAAACTACATTTACTTTTGCACCGTCAGAAAGAAGTGCCTGACCTTTTATAACAACCAAATCGCCTGGAGTAATACCCATTTCAACTTCCTGTTTGTCATCAACACGAATTCCTTTTTTTACAGGACTTGCTTTTACAGTGTTAGTTAAAGAGTCAACAATATAAACAATGTCTTCGTCGTTTCTTGTAACAATAATATTGCTTGGAATTACGATTGTATTTTTCTTTGTTCCTGTAACAAGTTTGATTCTTGCGTACATTCCAGCACGAAGTCTTGAATCAGAAGGAGTTTGAATAAGTTTGATTCCCAAAGTTCTAGAACTGATGTCTAAAACCGGGTCAATTTCTACTAATACAGCAGGAAACTTTTCGCCTGGATATGCATCAAATGTAAGTTCTGCTTTTTGATTCATTGAAATGCGACTTACAAATCGTTCTGCAACATTCGTTTTTACTTCCAATGTTCCAGTTGAACTTATTTTTCCTACCGGCATACTTGCAGAAACTGTCTGCCCAATACTGTAAGGAAAAGAAGTGATTGTTCCTGCAACTGGTGCTTTTATCGGGCTGTTTTTATAATCCATTCCCGGTCGGCTAGCATCTACTTCGCACAAAACCTGGTCTTTTTTAACTTTATCCCCAACTTTAACTAAGATTCTTGAAAGTTTTCCACTTTGAACATCAGGATAAATATCTACACTTGAAACTGTCTGTACGTTTCCGCCAAATTCCAAGTAGTCATCTAAGTTTTTTGGTACTGCTTTATAAACATTTACTGCAAAAACTGTTTCTGCTTCTGTTGAAGCTTCTTCTGTTTTTTTACTGCAACTAACGGCTACAACAGAAAGCATTAAAACTGCTGTTATAACTGTAAAATTTCTTACTAATTTCATATATATTCTCCTAAATTCGCCAATTTTATTTTAATTCAATGTTAAGTTTTGTTTCCAAATCCAAGATTGCCGAAATGTAATTATATTTTTCGTTCATCAATCCAAGCCTTGCCTGATTTAATGAACTTTCTGAATCTCGTACGGCAAGAAGTTCCTGTGTACCGTTGTTGTATGCTTTTAAAGTTGAATCGTATGCTTCTTTTGCAAGGGTAACATTGTTTTTCATTGCTTCAATATTTGCTTTTGAAACATAAAGATTATCACACAGACGGTGAACTTCAATTTCTGCATTCTGGTAAAGTTGTTCAAGTCCAATTTCTGCCTGACGCAACTGTTGTTTTGTATCTTTTATTTTTTGCATATTCGATGACCATGGAAGCATATCAAAAAGATTTGAGTACGCTAAAGTAAACGTTAAACTTCCGCCATCAGAATAATTGTCTTTATCTGTCCAAGCTTTTGTAATATTTGTAACTGTCGGCTGCAAACTAAATCCAACTGCAAGGCTTGGTGTAAAAGTAGAAAGATAATTTGCATCAAGCCCAGTTTTTATAAGTTCAATATTCTTTTTTAGCGATTTTATTTCATTGTTTTGTTCAACATATGTTTCATAAAGTTTATCTGCATCAACATCTATAAATGAAATTTCTATAGTTCCAGTTAAATCGATTTTTGTTCCATATGGTAAACCTAAAAGGAATCCAAATGTTTCTTTTGTCTGCTTTAATGAATTTTCTGCACTAAGAATTGTTGGTTTCATATTTTCATAAGTAACCTGCGAGTTTAAAACAGAAAGACGAGGAACAGTTCCATTTTTATAATTTATTTCTGCCTGCTTCCAGCGTGCTTCTGCATTTTTCATTGAATCTTTTTGGATTTTAAGATTTTCCTGTGCCAATAAGATTCCATAAAACATTTTGCGGATATTAACTTCAGTTTCTCTAACAGACTGTTCCCAGCTGATAAGTCCAGATTCATACTGTTTTTTTGTAGCAGAAATTGATTTTAGCATTGCTGCATTAAACGCCCACGAAAAAGAAAGACTTCCTACAGGATGCCATAATGCTTTTTCTTCTGATCCAAATGTATCCGTAATTAAATAATCTGTTGTTGCATCTACATTTGCATATCCTAAGCCTAATGCTTCTTGAGCAGTAGTGGCCTTAGAGTACATTGCACCATATAAAACTGCCGTTGTACTAAGTTCATTTTTTACAGAATCAATGTTGTTTCCGCGTGCTAATGTTCCGCTTAAACTTGCACTTGGCAAAAATGTGTTCCAAGAAATCGTATTTGCCCTTTTCTTTATTTCAAGGTCGATAGCAGCACTTTTTAGCGATTTATTGTTTTTTAATGCAAGACTAACTGCATCCTCAACAGAAAGATTTAATGTTTCAGATTTTTCATTATTTGACTGCACAGTTTTGTTTTGTGCAAATAAAATACCTGAAAAAATTAAAAACAATAAAATCAATAAAAACTTTGGTTTATATTTCATTTTTTTCCTGACCTCCACAATTTTCTTTTAAGCTGTTTTCATATAGTTTCTTAAAAACATTTCGTGCACCGTTAAGTTCTTCTACAGAAATTCCTTCCATAGAATTTTCATAAATTACAGTCATAATCTGCTCACATTCTTTTAATACAGATTCTGCTTTTTCTGTAAGTACAAGTTTTTTCATTCGCCTGTCGCCTTCAACTCCCAGTTGTTTTAAAAATCTGCGACAGGTCAAAGTTTCTACGATTAAAGAGATATTTCCTCTTTTTAATTCACTGAATTTTGCAATATCACTTGCGGTTTGAATTTCTTTATTAAATCGAACTGAAAGCATTAAATTTAATTCAGACATCTTTAATTTATATTTTTTTGCGATGGGAGTTAAATTTTTGTGAAGTATGTTTTTTTGAATATACAAATACTTTATAAAAGAACTTATACCTTCAAGAAAATCAATTTTTTCCATTTATATCTGTCCTATTTTTTTAGATAGTTCAAAAATGGACTATCTAAAAATAGAATATACAAAATTCATCAGTTAAATGCAAGATTCTTCATAAAACAGTAACGTTTTGCTAAGGTTTTAAGATGTAACATCATCATTTTACTTTTCGTTTGTTTGTAATTCAAAAAGCAATTCACTATACTGATCGTCTATGTTAAATGCTTTATACAATGCTGTTATTTTTCCAATTTATGAACTTCTTGAGTTTTTCTATGAGTTTTTATTTGAAGCAACCGAAAACGAAGGTATTGCCGTAATCGGCTTAAGTTTTGTTGTTACCCTTTGTACTTTTCCGCTTTATATGGTTGCAGAACGCTGGCAGGATAAAGAACGAGAAACACAGCAAAAATTAAAGCCCGGAATCCAAAGAATAAAATCCGTTTTTAAAGGCGATGAACAATATATGATTTTGAACGCTTTTTATAAGCAGAACCATTACAGTCCGATTATGGCGTTGCGTTCAAGTTTTAGCCTTTTAATTCAGATTCCTTTTTTCTTAGCTGCCTATCGTTTTTTATCTGAACTTGAAACCCTAAAAGGCGTTTCTTTTCTTTTTATAAAAGACTTCGGTTCCCCTGATAAAACATTTCATATTGGCTCTTTTGCCATAAACATTCTGCCGATTGCAATGACAATAATTAACTGCGTTTCTGGTGCAATTTATTCAAAAGGCCACGATGCAAAAGAAAAGATTCAGATTTATGCATTTGCCGCAATCTTTTTAATCATACTTTACAATTCGCCGGCAGGTCTTGTTGTTTATTGGACAATGAACAACGTTCTTTCACTTGTAAAAAATATTTTCTACAAAATAAAGAATCCAAAACGCGTACTTTACGTTATTTTGTGCATTTTTGCATTTGCCTGCATTATCTCACCATTTACTTTCTTAAGTGCTGCAAAAAGTGGATTTAAAAAAGTGATTCTTTTTACAGGAATCGTACTTCCGTTTATTCCGTTTGCTGTAATTACACTTGCAAAAGCCGTTGATTCTACCTTTAAGATTCTTGAAACAAATAAAAAATTGCGTTGCTCGCTCTTTGTTTTTTCTGCCGTTGCACTTACCATTCTTTCTGGCCTTGCAATTCCTTCTACCATAATGGAAAGCGAACCGAACAATTACTGCTATGTTGACAGCTACACTTCTCCATTTATCTTTTTGATTACAACATTTTTTCAGGCAGTAGGATTTTTTATCCTTTGGTCATCGTGCTTTTATGCACTTTTTTCTGTAAGAATTAAAAAGGTACTTGCCATTCTTTTTACGACAGGAGCTTTTATTGCAGTTGTAAACACGTTTATTTTTGGCGGACACTACGGTCCGGTTGAAGCATGGCTTGAGTTTATGCAGCCACAGGATTTTACGCCTTCCCTTAAAAATATTCTTATTAATTTAAGCGTGCTTGCAGTGATTTTTGCCGTTATTATCACGCTTTTAATAAAGTTTCCAAAGGCAACTCATTCGCTTACAGTTATTCTTGTACTTGCTCTTGGTGCAGTTTCATTAAAAAATGTTGCTTCAATTCAAAGTGCCTATAAAAAACTTGCCGTTCCATCTTACAATAATGACCTTAAACCGATTTTCTCTCTTTCTAAAACTCATAAAAATGTAATTGTAATAATGCAGGATAGGCTTTTTAATCCGTACATTCCATTTATTTTTAAGGAAAATCCTCAGTTAAATGAACAGTTCGACGGTTTTGTAAATTATCCGAACACAATTTCTATGGGAAAACTTACAATGATTGGAACTCCAGGACTTTTTGGCGGTTACGACTACACTCCTTACAGAATAAATGAACGAGCAACTGAAGAACCTGAAAAAACTTTGCAAGATAAACATTCAGAAGCACTTTTAACACTTCCTCTGCTTTTTACGGCAAACGGTTATCGCACTCAGATTACAAATCTTCCATATGAGAACTACCTTGAACAGCCGGAAAGCAATATGTATCTTGCAAATCCTGACTTTGAACGCAACGGCCTTAAAGTTGAAAGTCACTCCGACCCTGCAGTTAATCCTTATACAATAAAATACGAAGGACACGAAGAAATTCAACATAATCACGTTCTTGGCACTTACACAGATTATTGGTATGCAAAACACGGAATGCAAAAAGAACCTTACATCAGTTCGCAGATTTTTAGAAACTTCATTTGGTTCAGCTTTTTTAAGATGGTTCCGCCAGTTTTACGGGGGGGGGGTATACCACAGGGACTATTGGCTTTCTTACAATAAATGGGACGATTCTGCACGTTTTATTGATAACTATGCTGCAGTCGACTATCTTCCTGAACTTACAAAAATTGACGAAGGAAAACCTACTTTCATTCTTTTTGATAACGAAGCAACCCATGAGCCAACTTTTTTACAAGCTCCAGAATACGACTTTAAGAAAAAAGAAGATTTAACAAATCTTGGAAACAGCCCATTAAAAAATGAAGCTGCCTTTAGCACAAGTTGCGGAATCTTTAATCGTTACGGTGAATTCTTTGATTATTTAAAGAAAAACGGCGTTTATGATAACACAAGAATTATCATTGTTTCTGACCACGGAAAAGGCACAGACAAAAACTCTCCATCTGCAAAAGACCTTCCATTCATAGACGAACTTTCTATTCAACCTGCCTGCTACGTTGCAAGTCTTATGGTTAAAGATTTTAACTGTCACGGCTCTCTTAAAACTGACTACACCTTTATGACAAATGCAGACACGCCGTACCTTGCAACAAAAGATTTAATAAAAAATGCAGAACATCCGTTTACACATAAACCATTAAAAGTTGAAAACAAAAACGACTACACAATCTTAAATGGTGCACCAGCCCAAAGTACAAGAATCCGAAAGGAAAAGACTTTTAGCGTAAAAGACGACGAATGGTTCACCGTAAAAGATAACGTATTTGACGCAAAAAACTGGGATAGATATTAAAAATAATGTTTTTATAGACACATTATTTTCTCTGTTTCCATTCTGTAAGTGGAATCCAGTTTTCTTTTTTGTAGATATTGCTGCTCACATGAAAAGCTTGGTTTTCATCAAGTTCAAACTGCTTTGCATCTCTAAAGTGTGCAGGATTCCAATCCACGCAGGTGTAAACATTTATTCCATTTGATTTTTCTTGTACAAATTTATTTTTTGTAAACGGATTTATGTTAGAAACATTTAAACCTTCTTTTGCAAAAAATAAAGTATCTGCATTAGTCATAAAATCATTGTTTGTACAAAGTTCACCACGCGAATTAAAATCTTTTACAAGTAAAAGAGCACTAAAACTTGCAACATTTTCATCTTTACAAGGAATATTAATTTCATACCCATGATCTGAAACAATTATGATTCGTGTATTATTATAAACATCGTTTTCACGAAGATAATCCATCCATTTTCCGACTTGCTTAAGAGAAGCAACGTTTATATGATAATGTTGCAACGATTTATTACGCTTTTGTATTTTTGCCACGCTTTCAAAATCGTCATTTAAAATAACACATGTCTTGTGTGGCGTTTCATTCTCTAAGAAAGTAAAAGTGTCTTTCTGACTTGAAAAATCAGTCATTTGAGGAAGATAATAAAGATTAGAAAACTGTGCATAAAAATCCCGTTCGGCTTCACCCAATGGAAATTCTCTTCTAAAATTTCCATAAAAGGAATTTTTTGCAAAAGGTGGCAAAATCTGCATTACAGAAAAATCAATGCAGGCTGTTTTACAAAATACATCAGCTTTTGTTCCTATCTCCGAATTCTTAACCTTTGAATTATAGAAATTGTAATAATATTTACCTGCAATTTCGCTCACCTTTGCCTCTGACACTTTTTTACAAAAATCTAAATCACCTTTTCCGTAATAATTTGGCCACGGTAAGTCAGTAGCAGTAACCTCAAAACCTGCATCAACAAAAAGTTTTGACATTACTAAAAGTGCTTCATTATTTTTGTCGCGAAGTTTTTCATCTGAACGTGCATTCATTTTTTCCTGACTATATTCATACCCACCAAGCATCGGCGGAGCACCTGTTACTGTGCTTGTAGAAAAACTTAAAGTATTTGGATAATAAGTAAATCCTTCAAACTGTTTTTTTATCTGAGGAAATTCTTCAAAAATCTTTTGTGCATATGAATTAATTGCCCTATCCAAAAACAGAACTACTACATTTTTACCTGTTTTAGAAAGATTATATTCCTTTTTTATATCAACAACTTTTTCAGCCGAAACCCTGTTTTTTTCCAGTAACTTAAACTCATTATTAATTAAAGATACCTTCATTCCGCCTAAAACCACCAAAGCAAAACAACCTGAAGCAGTTACCGTAGAAAGAATATTTTCTTTTTTGAACTTAGAAAAAACAAAGTAAACCAAACAAATAAAAACAAAAGACAGAACAGAAAGCAAAACTTGTATTTTAGTTAAATCAAAGCAACTTTCGTTTTCAACCTCGAACAAGATTGAAAGGTCACCATAATTCGTCTTAAAAATAAAAACATTTGCAAGTGCAAAAATAAAAAGCACAAAAAACAAGACGCTTTCACACTTTTTTACTAATGGCCCGAACATTTTATAAATTACAAGCGGCCACAAAACAAAAAAGCCTAAAAAAATAAAACAATTGCTTTTTACGTACGCAATAGGAGAATCTGTACTTCCTAAAAAAGAAAATTCTGCAACACTCGTACTTATTACACTAGAAGGAATTACAAAACCACACAAAACTGCAAGTCCGATTCCACTAAAAAGCAAAATAAGAAAATCAGTTTTATTCGGTTTAAATTCGCTAAAAGAAATAAAATTACTAAAAAACTTTGTTATAAAAGGTAATGAAGTAACTAAAAGAGCAAATAGTAAAAAAATCACCTTCTTTTTTAATGCACCATCGCCAGTAAAAAAGTAAACGGCAGCAAAAAGCAAAAGAAAACTTATAGAGGCATGAAGAATTTTTCCAGGACATTTGGTTTTCATCACAATATTCTTAATAAGCGAAAAAATATTGTTCAAAATCCAATAAATAACAAGCCCGCTAGGCGAATTATAAAGCAACGCCAAAAATAAAACTGCTATAACATACAATTGGATTTTTTCGCGAAAAACAGCATTTTTCGTGTAAATTGCCCCAGACACAAAATTAATAAGTGTCATAATAATCGGCAAAATATGAATAGGAAAAGAGCCAATGTGCAAAAGACCGTCTGGACTTCCTAAATCTTTAAAAATCCAAAATGAAGAACCTTTTAGAGCATCACAATTACTTAAAAAATGGTAAGCCGCAATAAAAAACGGAATTTCAATTAAAATCGAAAGAGATGAACGCAAAACATACAATGGATGATAGTGATTCTGTCTATAAAAAGTAGAAAGAATCATAAACTGCTCATCGCCCTTAAAAACAGCTTTTATACGTTTTATTCCCGGCTCCAGTGCTTTTGCAATCTTCCTTTCTTTTTCCTGAAGGGAATCTGCAATGTTATAAAGTGGCAGTGCCAAAAAATTAACCGCAAGGCTTACGCCACAAACCGCACCGATAATTCCAAAACCAGCAAATTTAATTGTAAAAAAATTAAAAATCCAGCTTACAACTGTTTCAATAGGAGAGATGATTAAACTATAAAGCACAGTCTAACCTCTCTGAAAAAAAATGCAGAAAAATTCTAGAATTGGTGAATTGGTGAATTGGTGAATTGGTGAATTGGTGAATTGGTGAATTGGTGAATTTTATTTTCATTTTTAAACTCGTGTCAAGAATGATAACATTTAATATAGATCTTTGTCTATTCAACGTTCAACGCACGCTTAAAAATGCGGAAGTGTTAAATAAAATCTGTCATCTTAGTTTTTTATAACTAAAGATGACAGATTAAAAATTTAAAGTTAACAATTAAAAATTATCATTACCAGGAAAACGTGGAATTAAGTCAGTAGATTTTTTTATTTCTTCATCACTTGGAATATAATCGCCCATTGTTCCATTATTAAAAGTTTCATAGGCTTTCATATCAAAGTACCCAGTTCCAGTAAGACCAAAGAGAATTGTTTTTTCTTCTCCTGTTTCTTTGCATTTAAGAGCTTCATCAATTGCAACTTTAATTGCGTGGCTTGATTCTGGAGCAGGCAATGTTCCTTCACAGCGGCAGAATAATTCAGCGGCCTTAAAGACTTCAGTCTGTTCAACACTGCGAGCTTCAATCAATCCGTCATGATAGAGCTGACTTACGATTGCACTCATTCCATGATAGCGAAGACCACCAGCATGATTTGCACTTGGCATAAACTGAGAGCCCAAAGTGTACATTTTCTGCATAGGACAAACTTTTCCTGTATCACAAAAGTCGTAGGCAAAAACACCGCGAGTAAGACTTGGACAAGATGCAGGTTCTACTGCAATAAAATGATAATTCTTTTCACCACGAAGCTGTTCACCCATAAATGGACTTATAAGTCCGCCTAGGTTAGAACCTCCACCGGCACAACCGATAATAATATCCGGCTTTATTCCATATTTATCCATTGCGGCTTTTGATTCCAAACCGATAATTGACTGATGCAAAAGTACCTGATTTAAAACTGAACCCAAAACATAGCGGTAACCATCATGAGTTGTAGCGTATTCAACTGCTTCAGAAATTGCACAACCTAAAGAACCTGTACAGCCAGGATATTCTGCGTTTATTTTGCGACCAACTTCCGTTTCCATACTAGGAGAAGAAATTGCCTTTGCTCCATAAGTTCTGATAACTTCGCGACGCTGAGGTTTTTGCTCATACGAACAGCGAACCTGATAAACGCGACAATCAAGATCAAGATATGCACAAGCCATAGACATTGCCGTTCCCCACTGACCTGCTCCAGTTTCTGTTGTAACGCCTTTTAATCCCTGCTTTTTTGCATAATAAGCCTGAGCGATTGCAGAGTTCAATTTGTGACTTCCAGAAGTATTGTTTCCTTCAAACTTGTAATAAATTTTTGCCGGCGTTCCAAGTTTTTTTTCAAGACAATATGCTCTTGTAAGCGGCGACGGACGATACATTTTATAAAAATCTCTGATTTCCTGTGGAATAGGAATAAGGCGATCAGTATCGTTTAATTCCTGCTTAACAAGTTCATCACAGAATACATGACCTAATTCTTCTGCTGTACAAGGTTTCAAAGTTGCAGGATTTAAAAGCGGAGCAACTTTATTTTTCATATCTGCACGTACATTGTACCAGTCTTTAGGCATTTCATTTTCTTCCAAATAGATTTTGTAAGGGATTTTTTTGTCTTCCATAAATTACCTTCCTTGTGTTTGTGAGATGTTTTATTGTTACTACAAGTAGAAACATAATATTAATAAATGTTTCTGTCAATAGTAACAAAGAGAAAAGTTATTATTTTTTTTCGATTGTAATAAACTGAAGAATTAATATACTTAAGGTATGGATTTAAGCAAAGTTTATATTATTCTAGATCATCCTGATGAATGCAGAAATATTGGCTCGGCATGCAGAGCAATGGCAAATAATGACATTACACATTTACGAATTATTGGAAAAAAAGAAGATTACAACACAGAAAAAGTTCATATTCTTGCCATTCATGCAGCATACATTTATGACAACGCAGAATTTTTTGATTCTATTACTAATGCAACCAAAGATTGCTCCATTGCAGCAGGAACAACTCGCCGCAGAGGACAAAATAGAAAGGGAAAACTTTTACTCCCGGAAGAATTCGCAAAAATTGCCGAACAGCACACAGGAAATAATACAAAAACCGGTACGAACATTGCTGTTGTATTTGGCAATGAACGCACCGGTCTTACTGATAGTCAACTAAAAGAATGTACGTTGGGGGTAACGATTCCTTCTAGCAAAGATTTTGGTTCGCTAAATCTTTCACATGCTGTTCAAATTATTGCATATCATCTTTTCAGAATGAAAAATAATAATCTTACAGGTTACACTCCGCTTTCATTAGAAAGAATTGATAAAACCGTAAGCATAATTACAGATGATTTACAAAAAATCGGTTTTTTCAAAATTGCAGGGCGTTCTGATATGGAAGCGTTTTGGCGAAATATACTTTCTAGAGCCGCACTTTCAGAAAGCGAAGCACAATACATTGAAAAAATCTTTAATAAGACAGCTGGACTATCAAGCAAAAATTAAATCTTCTGGTCCAAGAATCTGTTTATCTTTACCATTAATTGCACAAGTTAGATACAGGCAATGCTCTAATTCTCTAACGTTTCCTTTCCAGTTTTTTATTTTAAGAAGTTCATACGCTTCTTCTGTAAAAGCGATTGAAGAAAATCCGTGTTCCAATAAAAAATTAGAAACAATTTCTTTAATGTCTTCTGGTCTAGAATTTAAAGAAGGAAGAGTAACAACCTTTCCTTTTAAACGTTCATAAAGATCACGCCTAAATTCTCCCTTTTCTACAAGTTCTTCAAGATTTTTATTTGTAGCACTTATTACACGAACATCTGAATGACATTCTTTTGTAGAACCCACTTTATAAAAACAACCTGAATCTAAAAACATCAGGAGTTTCGCCTGAATAGAAAGTGGAAGTTCAGCAATTTCGTCAAAAAATACCGTTCCGCCATCAGCCTCGCACAAAATTCCATTTTTGCTTACAGCATCAGTAAATGCACCTGTTACAGAGCCAAAAAGTTCAGTTTCTGCAATATTTTCGTTAAGGCAAGACATATTTATTCGTTTAAAAGTCTTGCGGTTCCTTTCTGAAACTTTATGAATTAATTTTGCTAAAAGAGTTTTTCCAGTTCCAGATTCACCTTCTAGAATTATAGGAATATCTGTTTTTGCAATTTCATAAGCAGTTCTTTTTAAAGATAATACTTTTGATGATGAGCCTACAAATCCATTTAATGCAAATGGTAATTTTTCAAATTTATTTTCTTTTAAAATTGGAGTAGTAGAAAAAATAAATTTTTCAAACACTGATATTATGCAGGTACTATCGCAAGGAAAAGATATTAGATTCGTTTTAAAATCTTTTAATTTTTTTTGATAGTCATCATTGAACTTGTCTGATTCAACAAAAAAAACTCTTTCCATGGAAATATATTTTTCACTAAGAAAAATATCCAAAACCTCTTGTTCTGTAACGTTTTGAGTATCAACAATTACAACAAGATTCTGATCCTTTTCAATAATCTGCGGTATGCAAATATTGAATGTTTTAACGTTTTTAAAAACGCTAACATGAAAAACATCTCTAAATGCTTTCTTAAACAAAGTTTCAACTTCTGGTCTATCCGAAATAATCAGAAATTTAACCAAACTGACCAAACTCATCTTGGCCCTCCCATGCAACTAGTCCTTTTCCCCCAAAAAAGAATAGTTATTTTTTTAGAATTTTATAGCAACACAAAGTGAGCACATATTTAATAAAAGGAAATAAGAGAAGAATTTTAAATGGATTTCTAATAATTTCATGGAATATTTCATGACCACGTTCAAATGTTTTTGGATTAATTCGTTTTACTCGTTTTGAAAAAATTCCAAATGCATCTTTATAATATATGAAAATACTTGAAGAAAATTGATTTCTTCTTTTGTATGCCCAACAGTTCTTATCTCTTATACCCTCACTAAGTAAAACTAATGATGGAGAAGTCTTATAAATTGATTGAATTAAATCATTTTCTCGGTTTTTGTTGTAATAACCAATATAACGACCAATTATTTTTAAGTTCGGAAAAGTATCGTGTACATTTCGTTCTACAGAATGAAGTGTTTGACCATGAGAACCTAAAAGATACAAAGATTTATGATGAAAATCTAAAATAGAAAGAATGTTTATAACTATATCAAAAGGATTATATCTTACAGGAATTTCTTTTTTTAGGAAGTTTGCACCAAAAATAATACTTTTTGAGATAGGAATTATTAAATCTGCATTATTTACGCAGTCTTGGAATTCACCACGACGTCGAGCTTTTAAAAGATCCCAAATAGAAATAAAAATTATTTGCTTTGTACCAGGCTTTGATAAAAGTTCAAGAACTTCTATTTCTAAATCTTCAGGTCTAAGAATATCAATTGGTACATCTAAGATTTTAATTCGCTGAACGCCCATAACTTTCTCTGATACTTTATTATAGTAAAACTTGTAAGTTCGTTTTCATCTTGTATTTTTTTCTTTTTTTGGTCAAGTGGATAACAAAAAAAATAATAAATTTTTAAAAATTTTTATATTTTTCCCCTAAAGCTTCTACAATTTTGCAAACGGCATCTATATTTTGTTCATTCTGCTAAACAAAAATCCCGTGTTTATTTAAAAAAAATTATGGTACACTATGCCGATCTTTGGCGTTTGGTGAAAAAATATGTATTCAATTATTATAAAAAGAGAAAATGTTTCCATTAGACCATTTTTGTTTTTATTAGATTCACGAAACAAAGGAAAGGAATTCAGTAATACAACTGTTTGTGATTATATAATTGATAACTATCCTGATTTAATGAAAGGTTATAAAGATCCTAAATCTTTTAGATCTGGATATGCTGGTAATTTTTCTTTATTATTTGATTCTGATGAAAGTCAAGAAGGTCGTCTAAATAAAAATACAAAACTTGTTCCTAAAATACTGAAAGAAACGTTTAAGAAACTTGTCAATGTGAATATTAATTTTGATGATACGGGATTTTTTCACATTACAAACATTCCTGATCAAAAAAGCTTCCAAATCCTGGCTGTATTTTTTTGCTTGAAACCTATAAATGCAACTATTAATAGCATCGTAGATTTAAAAAATCCTGAAAAAACTTGGATTCCAATTATTGCAAAAAAACTTTCCTGTTCTGTAGATGATTTTCCCTCAAATAAAAATCAAATAACTGGGCGTGGCGATAGTGGTAGAACTTCAACACTGAATAGATACACGATTTATAATCGTGGTAACAATTGGTTTGATGTTATAAAACCAAATTATTATAATTTTGAAAGTTTAAGATATAAAATAGATCCCAAAAAACAAATTAGGCGTTTTGAACATATAGAATTTCAAGTCAAAGCGGAATATAATGTCGCCTCTTTTTGTGACCACGAAGAAAGTAAAGAAAAGGTTCTTCAAAGCAAATATATTTTGTGTGAGAATTCCAATTCAAAAACCTATAAAACAAAATTTGATTTAGAAATCCCTGTAATTACGATTAAGGACTTTGAATAATGGATTACAAAAACACCTACTTAACAGAGCAAATCATTGCCTACATTGGAAATAAAAGAAAATTACTTAAGTTAATTTATAAGGCAATTGAATCGACAGGAATAGAAATAAGACCGGGTATAAAATTTTTTGATGTTTTTGCGGGGAGTGGAGTTGTTTCGCGTTTTGCAAAAATGCTTAATTTTGAAGTTTTTACAAATGACTGGGAATGTTATTCAAAGATTATAAATTCTGCATATTTAACTATAAATAAAAGTGATATAAAAACTCTGTTTGGCTCACAAGAAAACTTTGATAAGTTGATTAAAAAAATAAATAATCTTCCACCTCCAAAAGAAAACGAACAGTACATTGCAAAATATTACGCACCAAAAGAAAGTGACATTTCTAAAGTTGACTACAAAAAAGAAAGGTTATTTTATACTCGTGAAAACGCTTTGGCGATTGATAAAATTCGTGATTATATAGAAGAAAATTATCCAAGCGATACAAAATCGGAAAATATACAAAAAATCCGCAATTTACTAATTGCTTCCATTATTTATGAAGCAGCAACTCATACAAATACTTCCGGTGTTTTTAAAGCCTGCCATAAGGAATTTGGGGGACACGGAAAAGATGCACTAAAAAGAATTCTAACGCCTATCGAACTGCATTGCCCAGTCTTAATAGATTCCGATTTCGCCTGTCATGTTTTTCAGGAAGATGCCAATAAAATTGCAGAAAACTTGAAAGACCTTGATATTGCCTATTTAGACCCTCCGTATAATCAGCATCAGTATGGAAGTAATTATCATATGCTTAATACCATTGCAAAATGGGATAAAATTCCTGTTCCGCTAGAAACAAATTCAAAAGGTGAATTAAAAGAAAAAGCTGGAATTAGGCATGATTGGGTAAATACAAGGTCTTCTTATTGTTATAGAAACAAAGCCGAAAACGCTTTTGAAGATTTAATAAAAAAGCTTGATGCTCATTTTATTTTGATTAGTTACAGTACCGACGGAATTATTCCTTTTGATAAAATGCGTGAAATTTGTATGGCAAAAGGAAAAACCACAATCGTTACAAATGAGTACACCACATACCGAGGCGGAAAGCAAAGTAACAAAAGAAAAAATACAAATATCGAATTTATTCTGTGTATCGACACAAAGCAAAAATCACAAAGTAAAGATTTAAATGATATTAATTTAATCGTTGCACAGAAAAGATTAGCCCTAACTTTTAAACAAAAGTTCTGTAAAGAAAAATTATTAAAAGCAAACTTAATAAAGGATAATGAAATTTCTTTTATGCTTAATAACAAAAAGATTCTTATAAAATCTGATAATTTTTTTACTCTTAAAACTCCCGACAATTTAAAAATGCTTACAAGTAATGAAATGTTAGAATTAAGTTCCCTTTTGGATTCTTGTGCCTGTTCTACAAAAGATGAAGAAATCACGGAACTGCTTTGCATAATAAAAAATAATAAAAACGATTGCCAGCGTTTTGTAAAACTTCTTCCACATACGTTAAAAAAGCTTGCAAGCAAAAAGAACAAAAGCATTTTTGAACAAAAATTAAAAGAAATTTATTCTTTGCAAAAAGATTTTCCGGTGGAATTTAATAAAATAAAAGAAAATTTAAAAGAAGTTGAAATGCAGGCAAATGTTAGGTTTTCAACCTGATTGTCACTTAATAAATAGAGTAAAAATTACTCGTTTTTAACCTTCTTTTTTACCTCTGAGTAAAAAACTCCCATATTTTATACGATGTATAATGCATAAACTTAAATAAGATTATAAAAACTAAATATTTTCCTTATAAACTAAAGATTTTCCAAAAAATATAAGAAAATTAATCTTTTTGGTACAAAGTTTGCATACTGTTTGTAGTGATTTTTTTGGAGGCTTTTATGACAGATAACAGTTTAGTTGGAATTTATTTAAAAGAAATCAACAAAATTCCACTTCTTTCAAATGAAGAAGAAAGTGAACTTGCAAAAAAAGCTGCAAATGGCGATAAAAATGCAAGTGATAAAATTGTAAATGCAAACTTAAGATTTGTTGTAAAAGTAGCAAAAAAGTATCAGAACAAAGGTCTTGAATTTGAAGATTTAATTAGCGAAGGGAATATTGGTCTTTTAAATGCAATTAAAAAGTTTGATGCGTCAAAAGGTTATCGTTTTATTTCTTATGCTGTATGGTGGATTCGCCAGTCAATTTTAAAAGCAATTTGCGAAAAAAGCCGTGCAATTCGATTACCACAGAACAGAGCGAATGAACTTGTTCAAATTGAACATGCTAAAAAATCTCTTTTTGAATCTAATTCCGAAGAAGAAGATCTTAAAGAAATTGCTGCAATGTTAAATATGGACGTTTCTCACGTTTGCGAATTGGTTAATATAAGCAAAGAAATGGCATCTCTTGATTCTGAAGTTTGCGGAAAAGATAAAACTGTAACTTCTCTTGGTTCTCTTATTGAAGATAAATTGCATTCTAAACCTGAAGATGAAATTATCACAAAAGAGATGAAGAAAGATATAAATAATGTGCTTTCTACATTAAAGCCTTCTGAAGCAGAGATTTTAAAAATGCGATATGGAATTGGTCTTGAAAAACCAATGTCTTTAAAGGAAGTTGGCGAAAAGTTCAATCTTACAAAAGAACGTATTCGTCAGATTGAAAAACAGGCACTAACAAGAATGCAAAATCCTATTCGCACTCGCCGTTTGGAAAGTTATGTTGCGTAGAATCTGTTTGCAATGCTACATATTCAAATGCGTCGCAACGTGCTGCCAAAAGAATCTTTTGGTCACGGATTACATCTGCAATTCCTAGTGTAAGGTTTCCTGCTTGTATGGTTCCGGTTATTTCGCCGGGTCCTCTTAATTTTAAATCTTGATTTGCAATGATAAATCCGTTTGTGTTCTGTCTAAGGATTTTCATTCGTTCAATTCCAGTTTCTGTTATTTTTTTGCTGTAAATTAAAAAACAGAACGATTGTTCAATTCCGCGTCCAACTCGTCCGCGTAACTGGTGTAATTGTGCAAGGCCAAATCGGTCTGCTTGTTCAATTACGATGCACGTTGCGTTTGGTACATCAACTCCAACTTCAATAACTGTAGTTGCTGCAAGAACTTGAATCTTTCCTTGCTGAAAATCTTTTAAAACCTTAATCTGCTCTTCTTCTGAAATTTTTGAATGGAGTAGGGCACATTTATATTCCGGGTAGATGTTTTTTGAAAGATTTATAAAGTTTTCTTCTGCAGATTTTATTTCATAATTTTCAGAGATATTATTCTGCTCACCTTGATTTTCTGCACTGCTTATTGCCGGATAAACAAAATACGCCTGCTTTCCTTTTTGTAATTGAGTTCTAACTGCATTGTAAGCATTATGTTCGTTTCCTTCTTTTACAAGGTAGGTTTGAATGGGTTTTCGACCTTGCGGCATTGTTTCTATAGTGCTAACGTCTAAATCGCCAAATACGGTAAGTGCCAATGTTTGCGGAATTGGCGTTGCACTCATCATTAAAAGATGAGGTTCAAATGTTATGTCGGGTTCTGATTCTGTGTGCCGGCCTTTATTTATAATCGATTCACGCTGAACTACGCCAAATCTGTGCTGCTCATCGATTACGGCAAGTTGCAAATCGTTATATACAACTTGTTTTGAAAAAAGAGCATGCGTTCCAATTACAATGTCAATTTCGCCCGATTTTAATGCTTTTAAAAGTTGCGTTCTTCCTGCAGATTTTACGTTCCCTGTAAGAAAGGCAACTTTTACGCCAAGAACTTCAAGCATTTTTGCTGCGGATTCTGCGTGCTGACGGGCAAGAATTTCTGTTGGTGCCATAAATGCACACTGGCCTTTCCAACTGATTATTCTTAAACACGCAAAGAATGCAACAAGTGTTTTTCCGCTGCCAACGTCGCCTTGTAAAAGTCGTTGCATTGTAAATGGCGGTTTTGCATGCAGTTCATTATTTTGCACTTCGTTTATAATTTTTGTTCTTTCCTGGTAACCGCGGTCTATGTCTGCATTCATTTCGTTAATTACAGACATTTGGTCTTGAGTAAGTTTAAAAGGAAGCCTTGAATATAAATCTTTTTGTAAAGGAGAAAGATTTTTTACAAATTCATTTTCTTCTATTTCTTTTTTATTTTTATAGTTTTCGTCTGTTTCAATACCTTGAATTTCAATTTTTGGAATTGTTCCTTTGTGTTTTAAGGCTCTTTCTGCAATTATTTTTTGAAAAAAGAACAGTTCTTCGTAAATTAATGATTTTCTTGCTTCCTGAATTTCCGACGGATTTTGACTTAAGTGAATCTGTTTAATTGCCTGTTTTTTATTAAGAAGATTCCGTTTTTGAATGTATTTTTCTGGTAAATTATTGTCTAATCCAAGTGCATATTGCGAAACGGCAACTTTTATTGCTTTTCTTACAGTTTTTTGCGAAAGTCCTTCCGTAAGGGAATAAATTGGTAGGATTCCTGCGTCTGGCAAAGGAGCGTTTTCATAGTCTTTAAGATTTCCAGTTTCTGCCATTTTTGTAACGTCAAAATCTGTACTTTGAATCTGTCCGTATTTTTGAATAAACGTTCCACTTACAAGAATAATACTTCCTACTGGAATGTTATGTTGCAAAAATGGACGATTGAATGCGATTAAACTTGCAGATGCTGTTCCGTCAGAAATAATAATTTTAAGGGTTTTCATTCGACCGTAGCCAAAAAACTCGTGAGAAGTAACTTGTGCAATCGTATGAACTTTTGCTTTTTCGTACATACAGATTGGAGTTTTTTGGCGACGATCTTCATAGGTTCGCGGATAAAACTTTAGTAAATCGCTAATGGTAAAAATATTTAGTTTTGCAAAAAGTTTTTCTGCAGCAGGTCCTACACCAGAAAGAGAAGCAACTGATGTTTTTAAATCTTCCAGTTTCATTTTTATTCAACATTAAAAGGGAATAAGATTTACAAGATTTAAAAGAATATTCAATACAAAAAATGTAACTACAAGAAGTAAAAATATTGCAATTGAATCTATTAAAAGTGCAGTTTTGTAAGAAATGTTTCGATCGCCACTAAAGAAACGGCAGATTTTAAAAACAAACACTCTGATTACATCATCAAATCTTTGCCAAGGCGAATTGTATTGATTACTTGTTTTACTAAAAACTGCAACAAGGTAACGTACAAAGAAAACAAGAAAAATTACCATTCCAATCGATGAAAAGATTGACCATAGCATTTGAATTAAAGTTCCTAAGAATCTGCTTATGGAAATATAACCAGTTGCTGCAACATTATTTAAAATGGAAGAAAGTACATACAAAACGCCCAGTGCAAGCATTGCCGTAAAGTCCATCATTCCGATTCTTAGTGGAAACTTAGAAAATAAATTTAAATAAGGGTCACACAAACTAGAAAGTATTCTTCCTATTGAACTAAAATTAAGTGGCGGAAACCAAGTTAGAATGATTCTTATAAAACAAAGTGTTGAATATAAAGAAACCGCTCCAGCAAGAGTTGAAATTAGTATTCTTAGCATAATTATTCCTATTCAGACCAGACTTCTTTTACGAAATCCATGTCTTTTATTTTTATTAAAACATCAGGACTTGCACTACAACTTAAAGAGTTGTTGGCTCTTATTATGTAAGGACCTTCTGATGTGTCTATATGAAAATATACTGAACAATTACCAGAAAGGCCAAATAAAAAATCTTTAAATTTTGCAATATCTTTTTCTTCTTTAAAAGTATTTTCAAGCGAAATATGCACTTCGTGAATGGAATGTTCTTTTAAACTGCTAATATCTTCTAAACTGTCGACAATAAAACTTGGTTCATCGCGAGAACCATCAACTTTTCCTTTAAAAGCATAAATATTAGAATCTTGAACTTGATTTTTTAGAGTTTCCCAAGTTTTTGGAAAGAATGTTATATCCATTTCGCCATCGTAATCTTGAAGGCGGGCAAACGCCATATTTGTTCCTTTTTTTGTTACAATTGGATGTAATCCGTTTAAAAAACCCAATACCGTGTAAGTTTTTCCAGCATTTCGCATTTGAAAAGATTTTTTTTCAGAAAGATTTTCTTTTAATGCTTTATCTTCTGCGGCTGCTCGGTCAATGTTAGAAGAAGTAAGAGTAACGCATGTTTTTATGATTTTTTCATAATCATCAAGTGGGTGGCCTGAAACGTATGTTCCAATAATTTCTTTTTCGATATTCAATTTTTCAAACATTGGAATATCAGGAAGTTCTTCAAACTGGAAATCTGCATAAACTTTTTCTTCTGTATCGCCAAACAAATCGCCTTGACCATTGTTTGTGCCATTAAGTTTATCTTGAACATAGGAAATTGCTCGTTCCATATTTGCAATAAGAGTAGGTCGATTTTTTCCTAATTTATCAAAAGCACCTGTTTTTATGCAAACTTCAATCGCTTTTGAGTTTACAAGTGTCTTTTTTGTTTCTTTGCCGGTTTCTTCGTCCTTTATTACATTTTGAAGTGCAAGACATCGTTCCAAAAAATCTATAAATGATTTGTATAGTCCGTGTTCTTCCCTTTCTTTTACAATTGCATCTGCGGTTTCTTTACCCATTCCTTTCATTCCACGGAATGCAAAAATTATATGGTCGCCAACAGCATCAAATTCGGCATAAGAAGAATTTATATCCGGAGGATCAATTTTTAGGCCCATTCTTTTAGCTTCTGCAATATAGAACGGAACTCCGTCTGTACTTGTGATTTCGTTTGTAAGGTTTGCAGCCATAAATGCTGCTGGATAATGACATTTTAACCAGCCGGTTCTATAAGCAAGAACGGTATAGGCTGCCGCATGCGATTTATTAAAACCGTAGCCGGCAAATGGAATCATAATTTCAAAAATATCAGAGGCGTGTTTTTCGGTAAATCCTTGTTGAATGGCACCTTCAATAAATTCTTTTTTCTTTCCCATAAGAACTTCAGGTTTCTTTTTACCCATCGCTCGACGGAGCATATCGGCTGCACCAAGTGAAAAACCTGCAATTTTTTGGGAAACTTGCATAACCTGTTCCTGATAAACCATAACGCCGTAAGTTTCTTTTAAAAGATCTTCAAGGCAAGGGTCAGGGTAATGAATTGTTTCCGGTTTCCATTTTCCGTCAATATATTGCGGAATGTAGTCCATTGGACCTGGTCGGTAAAGTGCGTTTAAGGCAACAAGTTCTTCTATACAACGTGGTGCTACTTGTCGCAGGATTTTTTGCATACCAGGCGATTCAAACTGGAATACTGCAACAGAATCACCTCGGTCAAATAAATCAAAGGTTTCGCTATCAGTTTCGCTTACATTTGCAGTAACAAATTCCGGGTCTTCTGGCTTTTTGTGGCGGTTAATAATGTCTTCTGCATAACGTATGAGCGAAAGAGTTTTTAAGCCAAGATAGTCAAATTTTACAAGACCGCACGGTTCAATAATATCCATTGTGTATTGAACGCCAACTTCTCCTGTTTTTGCATCCTTAAAAACTGGTGCCCAATCAGGAAGTGCAGTTAAACCAATAACCATACCGGAAGCATGAAGACCAGTATTACGGTTCATTCCCTCTAGTTTTTTGCACAAATTAATCCAACGTTCAAAAGTTGCTTTATCAAGTCCGATTGTTTCTTCTGGATTTTCCATAACTGGAATAAGTTTTCCACCATCTGGAAATTTTTCCGTAGCTGGTTCAAATGCATTCTTCAGTTTTGCTTTTGGAGAATCTGGAATGCAGTCTTTTACTTTTGCAACAATCGGAAGTGGAATATTTAAAATACGCCCAACATCTGCAAGACAGTTTTTAGGTTTTAAAGTTCCAAATGTAACAATGTGACCAACTTGCGGGTCGCCATAAAGATCGCGTGTATGCTGGATAATATCCTGCCGATAGTCGAAATCCATATCAACATCGAAATCAGGCATTGAAACACGTTCAGGATTTAAGAAACGTTCAAAAATCAAATTAAAACGGAATGGGTCAATATCTGTAATACCCATCGAATAGGCAACTAAAGAACCGGCACCAGAACCACGCCCTGGACCAATTGGAATGTAGGGTTTTGGCTTATTGTTTACATTATCCCACGTAGATTTTGCCCAATTAATAAATTCCCATACAATAAGAAAATATCCGGAAAATCCCATTTTAAAGATGATTCCAAGTTCATATTCTGCTCTGTCACGGATTTTTGGCGTAATTTCGGGGTAACGTTCGCGAAGTCCTTTTTCTACAATCGAACGAACAAAGTCATCTTGATTTTTTGTGTAATCTTCATGAGTTTGAAACTCTTTTGGAAGTTCAAAACGCGGTAAACAACCTTTAAGTTCAGGTGTTGAATATTGATGAATTGTAAGATTGCACATATTTGCAATTTTTACAGTATTATCAAAGGCTTCCGGGTATTCAGGAAAAAGAAGTCGCATTTCCTGTTCACTTTTAAAATACCATTCTGAAATCTTATTTGCACCGCCCATGCTTTTTTCTGCACTTTCCGGGTCATCTAAAAGACTTTTGCGTCCAATACAGTTTAAGGCAAGTTGTGCTTCTGAATCTTCTTTATTTATGTAATGAATATCGTTTGTTGCAACCAAAGGAATGTCTAGTTTTTTGGCAATTTTTACCATTTCTTCCATTGCAATGCGTTCTTCTGGAAGTCCGTGATTTTGAATTTCGATGTAATAATGGTTAGGACCAAAAAGTTCTTTGTAACGGCGAGCAACATTTTCTGCATCTTCTAAATTTCCATTTAAAACTGCTTGCGGAAGTTCGCCTGCAACACACGCAGAAAGACAGATTATTCCTTCGTGGTATTGTTTTAGCATTTCAAAATCGATTCTAGGTTTTCCATAATAAAGCGAGTTTTCGTCACAGAAAGAGCGGGAATTAAGCCAGCACATATTTTTGTAGCCAGTTTCATTTTCGCAAAGAAGAATTAAATGGTAATTATGTTTTCCATAACGTGTATTTTGTTTTTTAGTATGATCTTCTGTGCAGTAAAATTCACAGCCAACAATAGGATTAATTCCATTTGCATGACAGATATGTTCAAAGTTTAAAACGCCAAACATATTTCCGTGATCTGTTAAAGCCAATGCTGGCATATTCAATTGTTTTGCCCGTGCAATTAAAGAATCTAGTTTTGCACAACCGTCTAAAAGTGAATAATCAGAATGAACGTGTAAATGTACAAAATTAGAAACTGGCGTTCCTTCTGGAGCGGGATCAAAAATATGAATATCTGCCATAATTTTTCCTGAATGAACTAAAACAATGCTTTTATTGCACTAAAAGCACCTAAACTTATTGCAAGCATAATAAGTCCTGCAAGTAAAACGCCGCAAATTACGGAGATTATTGTTTCCTTAAATTTCATATTTAAAAGACTTGCGGCTAAAGTGCCTGTCCAAGCACCAGTTCCAGGAAGAGGAATGCCTACAAATATAAAAAGTGCAACAAAAAGACCGTTTCCGGCACTTTCCATAAGTTTTTCGCCACCTTTTTTCCCCTTAACTAAAAAGAATGTACAGATTTTACCGATTATCTTTTTATCTGACCCCCATTCCAAAAATCTTCTTGCAAAAAGATAAATAAACGGAACTGGAACCATATTGCCAATTATTATTATTATGTAAGTAAAAATAATACGTCCGATGTTATCAGATGGCATAAGACCAAAAGCGGTCGCGATAGGAATAGCACCTCTAAGTTCTACTAGTGGTAACATAGAAACAAAAAAAACAATCAGGTAATTTTTAAGCATAGTGGTATCGTATCAAAAAAGGTAGGGTTTATTCTAGGCAAAAAAAATATTAATGCACATAATTTTTATGTCTTGTAACTGCTATTGTTTTTAAGTATTTTTATGGTATGAAAAAGATTTTAGGTTTATTTATAATTTTTATTCTTATTTCAGGATGTTCAAAAAAGACATCCAATGTATATGCACCAGATGTTTTTGGTGTAGAAGGTTCTGCACCTGTTTATTCCGATATGGCAAATGTGAGTACGTTTTCTTCTAACGAATTATCAGAAAAACGTGCCGCAAAACCAACTGTAAGTCATAGTGTAGCAAAAAATTCTTTTAGTACAGATTCCATAACAGCAGAAGCCGAAGAATCAAATGCCAGCATAAATCAATCAGATTATGAAAGAAAATTGATTAAAAACGGCGATATTTCCATTGAAGTTTCAGATTTACAAAAAGTTCAAAGTTCAATAGAAAACTGGGTTAAAAAGTTTGGCGGATACATTTCAAATTCAAGCATTTGGGAAAACAATTCTAATTATACAGTAAGAATTCCTTGTACAAATTTTGACCAGGCAATGAATGAAGTTAGCGGATTTGGAAAAATAAAAAACAGAAACATTTCCGTTCAAGATGTTTCAGAGCAGTTTTACGATTTACAATCACGACTTTCAACAAAAAAAATACTTAAAGAAAAATTAAATGGTTATTTAAGCAAAGCAACTTCTATGCAGGATATTTTAAAAGTTGAATCTCAACTTAATTCAGTTCAATCTGAAATTGAATCTATGGAAGGCAGACTTAAACGGCTTAATTCTCAAATTGATTTTTCTACAATTAATGTTTATGTAAATCTTCCTTACAAGGCTGTTCAAGGCGGTGGTTTTGAATTACCAGATTTTAAAAATAATGTAAGACATTTTGTTTCAAATATAATTTCGTACTTTAGTGGATTTGTTTCGTTGATTTTCTATTTAATAATCTGCGGAATTCCTGCAATTGCATTAATTTCGTTTTTATTTTGGTTGTTGTTTGGAAAAGTTGGGCTTCTTATTAAATTATATAAAAAACTAAAAAAATAATGTTTGGAGGAAATATGAAAACACACATTACTTTTTGCGTAACAATTATTCTTGCGGCAGCAATCCTTGCTTCTGGAATGACAAAAATTATGAAGCAAGATCGTTCCGTTAGTGTTCGTGGTCTTTCTGAACGAGAGGTAGATGCTGATCTTGCAATTTGGCCGATTACTTTTAGTGTAGGAAACAATGATTTGTTAAAACTTCAAAGCGATGTTGTTAAAAAGAACGAAATTATTACAAAGTTCCTTGAAGAACATGGTTTTGCCAGCGAAGATTATACGATTCAGGCTCCTAAAATTACGGATAACACTGTTAATCCTTATATAAATCGCGAAAATATGGTTTTTAACTATATTGCAAAATCGACTGTTCTTGTAAGAACTTCAAAAGTCCCACTTGTAAAAAAGGCACACACAGAATCGTTAAAACTCCTTAGCGAAGGAATTGCCGTTCAGCAGGATTACGATTCAAATATTGTTTACGAATTTACTGGTTTAAATAATATAAAACCGGAAATGATTGCAGAAGCAACAGAAAATGCACGTCTTGCAGCCGAACAATTTGCTCATGATTCAAAAAGTAAAGTTGGAAAAATAAAAAATGCAACTCAAGGACTTTTTTCTATCAATGATGCTGCGGTTGGACTTGAAGAAAGAAAAACAATTCGTGTTGTAACAACTGTGGAATATTCATTAAAATAAAATAATTAATCATATAAGGAGAAATTTATGGTAAATGTTTCATCATCTGTTGTAATAAGCAGAAACAGACAAATTGCGGTTACTGGTGCATTAAGTGCTCTTACAATCTTAATGGGAATTCCAGGTCTTCATTTAGGATACATTCAAATAAATCCAACAATATCCTTAACAATTATGCATATTCCGGTTGTTCTTGCTGCAATTCTTGCTGGTTTACCAGGTGGACTTACTACAGGGCTTATTTTTGGGCTAACAAGTCTTGTAAATGCAGCGGCAAATCCTTCTGGAGTTTTGGATCCGCTTTTTGTAAATCCGTTGTGTTCAGTATTGCCAAGAGTTCTTTTTGGTGCTGTTGCATGGGCAATTTTTAAACTTATTGAATTAGTTCCATTTTGTCCAAAATCAGTGAATGCAATTATCACTCCGATTGTTTCAAGTCTTATTCATTCGTTTTTGGTAATTGGTTCAATGTATGTATTTTTAAATGGAAAAATCTCTGAAGCAATGAATGGTCTTGGCTATTTTGCTCTTATGGTTATGATTCTTCCTGGTGCATTTTTAGAGGCTCTTGCTGCTGGCGTTGTTTGTTCGCTTGTAGTTGCTTCTATAACAATAAATAAAAAAGGAAAAGCAAAACTTCTTTCTTAAGTTTAGAAATTCATAAAAAATCCTTAAAACACCTTTACTCTTCTAAAATATAAAAGAAAAGTAAGGGTGTTTTTTTTAAAATCTCATTATTTATAAATCCTTTTAGATATGTTATTCTTTATGTATGAAATCTGAATATTGGTCTTTGATTCCTGAAAAAAAAGCGTACGAAAAAACTGAAGAAGAAGGGTTTTCCGTTTTTCCAACGATTGTAAATGTGCAAGAAAAAACTGTTTTTTGCAAAAGATGCAGACGATGGGAAAAAATTATGCATTTTCAAAACAATAGCCTTTTAACTCAATGCGGTGCTGTTTATAAAGATCTTTTTATTCAAAATAATTCAATATTAAATTACGGTTATATAATAAAACACGATACAAATCGTTATTTTATAAAAATAAAAAGTCAGTTTGTCAGTACAGAAAAAAAGAGAAACTTTAGTAACGATTTTGTTTTGGATTTAGATAGAAAACGACTTTATAAAAACGATCAGGCTGTTTTTGATATTGCAGATATAAGCGGTTTTCTTGCTAGGGAAGTTACAAACGAAATTTTAGATGAAATGGGGAAAGATTACAAAGAAGAATTTGGTATAAAGCCAACAATAACTTCAAGATTTTTGGGCTTCCCGCTTATTATTGGATATATGCTTTCGCCATTCAACATTAATTTTTATCAAATTGCACAGCATTGGGGATTAAATCCTTATGATAAAGAGTTTGCAAACCTTTCTTCTGGTAATACTCCTACTGCAGAAAATGAAATGTTTGATAGTCTTGGAATAAAACCAACAAAAGCGGTGCGAAAAATGTATCAGAAAAATCCAAAAACTGTAATTTGTTATGCTGCAGCAAAAGATTTAGGTTTTACGGATGTTAATCTTCTTCAAAAAGCATATTCGCCAATGTTCTATGAATTTTTAAGTGCAAATATGATTTCATTTGCTCAAGGTTATATAAGTTATGGTATTCATGATGGATTAAAACAATTTACAGAAGACCTTTTACGTCATTCAGATCAAAAAACTGTATGGAATTCAATAATAAGAACTGCAGATTATTATATGAAATCTAGCGAAAATGAAATTAGTGTAGTCGATGGGATTCAATCATATATTTACTGCAGAACACATTTAACTATTGATGAAAAAAAAGAAATTATGCGGGAAGGATTTAATCAATATACACATGATTATTTGGTTCGTCGTGTAAATGAACTTTCGTATAGAGCTGGGTGGGCTTCTCCTGTAGAATATACTGAAACAAATGTAGTTTTTGAAATTGAACAGAATTTTCTTGATTTAGAATACAAAGCGGGTGAAAATTTTAAAAGAGTATACAACAGAGATACTTGTAAAGATGAATATGTTCCTGTTTCAGATGAAGAACGATATTGCTTTTATGTTGCTCGTGATTCTATGACTTTACGACTGATTGGAAATGAAATGCATAACTGTGTTGGCTGGGGATATACTAATGCAGTAGCGGAACGCAGAAGTACAATTGTTTATGCAAAATATCGAAAAAAATATCGTATTTGCATAGAAGTAACACCGAATTTTACTATTCGACAATCACTTGGACCGTGTAATAAATCTTTAAAATGTGAAGATTTAGATGCTTATGAAGAATGGTGCAAGGAAAAACATATAACCTTTAAAAAAGCATTTGAAATTCACTGTGCACCATAACTGTCTAAAAGTACTATCAAAGTGAATCTTAAAAAACACTGTGGATAAAACTTATTAGACAGCCCTTTAAATTGTTACTCTACAGTTAAATCGAATGATAACTCTTCGTTTTCAAAGAATGTAACTTTTAAAGTCTTTTTATTACAGTTTGCAACTGACTGCCATGCTGACTGCCAATAACCTGCTTCTCGCATTTCTTTATCTGTTGCATGTTGGGCAAAATCGTTGTCTTTTGCAATAACGCTCATAATAAAATCTTTGTTTGCAGGGTCATAGGCATCTTTGTATGTTAACATTCCGCCCCATGGTTTCCAGTCTTCGCGGTATTCAGCCTGAATTTCGCCAAGTGGATTGAATTGGCATGTTGCAGCATCGTAAGTCATCTGGCGATACTGAACTTTGCGAATCAAAGTTTTCATATCCTCTTCATTTTTAACGCTATCAATGCCAGCTTTTACAACTTCGTAACGACCAAGTCCCATTCGATAAGCACTTTTTTCGCGGTATTCATCATTGATATAAAAGTTAGCGTGAGCGTTTGCCATATCAGACCAAACAAGTTTATTGTCAACTAATTCAAGAACGCCGTAATGACCTGTGCTGTCTGCAAGAATAATTCCACCGCCCCAGCTTGTGTGTTCTGTTTTAAAATTGTGAACATCAACGGAGTTTGCAATTTTTAATGCTTCATCTACAGAACTAGCACGTTCACCCATAAAACGAATAAGGGCTGCAAAAGTCATTCTGTATTCAGCACCAGGATTTGTACCAGAACTTTCTTTAATGCCAGTTGATTCAGGTTCACTTGGACGCATATTTGCTTCTGCATAAAAACCTGCATCGTTCATTAATTCGCCGGTAAAAAATGGGATTGTTGCAGCGTCATCACTAGAAAGACCGTTTTTCTTAACATCTTCAAAATCAGGGCCTGCAAAAGTGTTATAAACATAGCCTACAGTTTTATGAAAACCAGGAACTGCTGTACGAACAACATATGCTGGCTTAAAACTGTAACCTAAATCGTAAGAACGACCAATAATGGTCTCTCCATTTTCCAAAGTTTTTACAACGCCAGTACAACCGAATTTTCCATAATTTTCATTATCAGATTTTAAAGCTTTATCGTAATCAAGAGATGTATAAACTGGGAGTTCAACAACATAATCTCCAAGAATCTTTCCTTTTATGTTATTATTTTTACAACTTGCAAACGAAAGTATTGCTGCAAAAATTAATGTGCTTCTAATAATTTGTTTTATTTTTTTCATATTAATTCCTAAGTTTTAAAGTAATAAAATAAGGGGCTTTGTAATAACCTTAAAACAAAAGTCATTAGCAAAGCCCCTTTAGATTTTTAATTTAATTATTCATTAATACCAAAATCGTATGTTAAGTTATCATCTTCGTAGAAGATTGCGTGAATTGTTTTTTTGTTACAATTTACAATCGTCTGATAAGATGAATACCATTCAACTCGTTCTGCTCTAAGTTCTTTTAAAGATTTTTTAGCAGATTCAGCCATAGTCTCTTTAATATGAGCCATTATTGAATCATAATTTTTGTCATCAGTTAGATACTGAATTGAAAGCAAGTTTCCATTTTCATCTGTTTCATCTGCACAGAATTCAGAACGAACATCAAATTCACTTGTTTCAGGATGGAAAAGTTGTGCATAACGAACTTTTTTCATCAAGTTTTCCATATCAGCTTCGTTTTTAACAGATGGCAAACCTTTTTCAATTACTGCGTAACGACCAACGCCAGAACCAATTACAGCCTTATCTTTGTAATCTTTGTTAAGGTAGTAGTTAGTTTGCAAATCCTGCATATCAAGCCAGATAAGTTTGTTATCTACTAATTCCAAAACGCCATGATGACCAGTTGTATCTGCCATAAAGAATGCACCACCCCAAGTGAATGTTTCTGACATAAGACCGTGCATATTAACTGATTTTGCAATTTCCAATGCTTCGTTTACATTTGCAGCACGTTCGCCAACATAACGAATGAATGCTACGATTGAAAGTGTTACATCTGCATCCGGGTTTGTGCTAATACTAGGAGCAATTCCTGTTGAAGCAGGCTGACTAGGACGCATATTTCCTTCAATGTAAAAGCCTTTTTCGTTTAAAACATCTGTTGAAAAGAAAATAAGACCTGCAAGTTCTTCCTTTGAAATTCCGTTTTTCTTTGCTTCATCAAATGTTGAACCGCTAAGTGGGTTATGTGCAAGACCTACAGTTTTGTAGAATCCTGGAACGTTTGTTCTAATTACATAACATGGAGTTTCTGAATAGAAAAAGTCCAAAGAACGACCAACAAGCATTTCACCGTTATCCGTAATTTTGCTGGCTACAGAACAACCAAAACCATGACCACAATGTTCTTTATCTTTTTGAAGTCCTAATTCATAATCAATCTCTGTAACTACAGGAAGTTCGATAACGTGATCGCAAATAACTTTTCCCTTGATATTTGAATTATTGCAACTAGCAAAAACCATGCTAATTGTTGCCACACACAATGCTAAACCAATCTTTGAATAATGTTTCATCATAATTTTTCCTCGTTAAAAAAAGATTATCACAGTCTGAATATTTTTCAATTTTTTTTTGCTTTTTTATATGTAAATTAGTTATCATTACATTCCTTAAATCGTTTTTTATTGCCACTTAAAAATCAAAACACTATAATTTTGTAAAAATATTCAACTGGAGCGTATAAATATGCAGTCCAAAACAGAATCTGAAATAAAATTTATTGATGGCGGAGTTACTGCTGCAAAGGGTTTTACAGCAAACGGAATCTTGTGTCATATAAAAGCAAGTCGAAAAACGAATGATACAGCGTTAATTTATTCTGAAAAGCCTTGTGCCGCTTCTGGTGTTTTTACGCAAAACAGAGTAAAGGCTGAAAGCGTAAAACTTACTATGAAAAATATTCAGAATGGCTGCATTCAGGCGGTAATCGCAAACTCTGGAAACGCAAATTGTTGCACAGGTGAGCAAGGTGCAAAAACTGCTTTTAGAATGGCTGAACTTGCAGGAAACGCCTTAAACGTAAAACCAGAAGATGTTGTTGTTTGTTCAACTGGTGTAATCGGTGCCCAGCTTCCTGTTGAAAAAATTGAAGCAAAAATAGATGAACTTGCAAAAGGACTTTCAAAAGAAGGTCACGAACAGGCAAGATGTGCAATTATGACAACAGACACAAAATACAAAGAATGTGCCGTTGAGTTCACTTTGGACGGAAAAGTTTGCCGAATGGGAACAATGTGCAAAGGTTCAGGAATGATTCACATAAATCTTGGCACAATGCTTTCTTTTATAACTACAGATGTTTCAATTTCTCCAAAAATGATAGACAAAGCATTAAGAGAATCAATAAAAACTACATATAATTGCGTTTCGGTAGATGGTGATACTTCTACAAATGATACTTTAGTTCTTCTTGCAAACGGAATGGCTGAAAATGCTGAAATTACAGAAGAAAACGAAGATTATAAAACGTTCCTTAAAGCCTTGAACAAAATGAACAGAATAATGGCTATGAAAATTGCTTCTGATGGCGAAGGAGCAACTCGACTTGTTCAATGTACTGTAAAAGGAGCAAAATCGGAAGAAACTGCAAGAGGGCTTGCAAAGGAAGTAATTTCTTCTTCCCTTGTAAAAGCGGCAATGTTTGGAAGTGATGCGAACTTTGGACGATTCTTGTGTGCAATGGGCTATAGCGGTTTTGAATTCACTCCTGAAACAACAAGCATTTGGTTTACAAGCAAAAAGAATGCAGAACGATATTTTACAGACTACGAAACGTTTGACGTTCACGGAGAAAATAGCGTGCTTGTTTACAAAGACGGCGTTCCGGAAAACTTTGATGAAGAAAAAGCAAAACATATTATGAGCGAACAGGCAGTTGAAATCCTTGTTCAGTGTAAAGATGGAAATTGCTCTGGAACTGCATGGGGCTGCGATCTTACGTATGATTATGTAAAAATCAACGGAGATTACCGAACATAAAGGTAAAGAATAACTCTAAGAAATCAAAAGGTATAATTATGACAGAACTTGAAATACAAAATGATGAAAATCGTGGAAGACTTTTAGATAATGAACATTGGTCAGAAGTTTTAATACAGGCAATGCCTTATTTTAAACAGTGGGTTGGAAAAACTGTTGTTGTAAAATATGGCGGAAACGCAATGCTAAACGAAGACTTAAAACAAGCAGTAATGAAAGACATTGTTCTTTTAAATACAATTGGCGTAAAAGTTGTTTTAGTTCATGGTGGCGGTCCGGAAATTAATAAAATGCTTGAACGTGTAGGAAAAGAATCAAAGTTTGTAAATGGACTTCGTTACACAGATGAAGAAACAATGGAAATTGTTCAAATGGTTCTTACTGGAAAACTAAACAAAGATATTGTTGGCATTTTATTGCAGGAAGGTGGTCGTGCAGTTGGACTTTCTGGCGTTGATTCAGGACTTTTGCGTGCAAAAAAGATTCAAAAAGATGGTGAAGATTTAGGTTTTGTTGGCGAAGTAACACAAGTTCATCCGGAAATTATAAACGACTTGCTTGAAAAAGATTTTATTCCGGTAATTTCAACAGTTGCACTTGGAGAAACAGGGGATCAAAGTCGTTATAACATAAACGCCGATACCGCTGCAGCAAAGATTGCAGTTGCGTTAAAAGCAGAAAAGTTTGTTCAACTTACAAATGTTGCAGGCGTTTTAAAAGATGTAAACGATCCAAAATCTCTTATAACTCGTATTCCACTCCCTACGGTTCCTCAACTTATTGAAAACGGTACTATTGCTGGTGGAATGATTCCAAAAGTAGAATGCTGTATGATTGCTTTAAAAGGCGGAGTTCCGCGTACCCACATAATCGATGGACGAGTTCCACATTCTCTTTTAATAGAAATGTTCAGTGACCGCGGAATTGGTACAATGATTTACTAAAGGTTTTACAAAAAGGAAGTTATTATGGGAAATCCAAAAGTTTTAAATAATTATGGTAGTTTTGACGTTACCTTTGCAAAAGGAAACGGTGCAACTTTAACCGACATAAATGGAAAAAAATATATCGATTTTTTGGCAGGAATTGCAGTAAATGTTTTAGGTCATAACTATAAACCACTTGTAAAAGCAATTTCAAAGCAAGCAAAAAGACAGATTCATGTTTGTAATTATTTTACCAGCGACGTTGGTCTTGAATATGCAGATAAACTTTTAAAAGCAACTGGTTTTGAAGGTGTTTATTTTGGAAACTCAGGTGCTGAAGCAAATGAAGCCGCAATAAAACTTGCAAGAAAGTATGGACAGTTAAACGGCGGAGCAAAACGAAAAACGATTGTTACACTTGATAAATCTTTTCACGGAAGAACTCTTGCAACTTTAACTGCTACCGGGCAAAAAAAGTTTCATATTGATGCGTTTGCTCCTTATCCTGAAGGATTTAAGACAATCGAAGCAAACAATTTCGATTCTTTAAAAGATGCTTTTGACGAAACAACTGCCGCACTTTTAATGGAACCAGTTGAATGCGAAGGCGGTGTTATTCCTCTTGATAAAGAATGGGCAAAGGCTGCTGCAAAAGCCGCTCGTGATGCAGGTGCAATCGTAATGTGCGACGAAGTTCAAACTGGAATGGGACGTTGCGGCTCTCTTATGGCAAATACTGCACTTGAAATTAATCCGGAAGTTGTAACTTTTGCCAAAGCTATTGCCGGTGGAGTTCCAATGAGTGCCTGCCTTTATCGCGGAAAAGGAAATGTTTTCCAAGCCGGAGACCATCAGTCTACTTTTGCCGGAAACCCTCTTGCCTGTGCCGCAGCAAATGTAGTCTTAGAAACAATTACTAAAGACGGATTTTTTGAAAGCGTAAACGAAAAAGGTGAATATATAAAAAACGCAATTTCCGCTTGGAATATTCCATTTGTAAAAGAAATACGCGGTCGTGGACTTGTTATTGGCGTTCAAGTAGAAAAAAATCCTGCTGAAATAGAAAAAAAATGCCTTGAAAACGGTCTTCTTTTTTCTACTGCTGGAAGTGATGTTCTTCGTCTTGTTCCACCATTAAATATTTCTTACAAAGAAATTGATTCTGGTCTTGAAATTCTAAAGAAAGTCCTAAAAGATTACGAGTAATATGAAAAAAACGATTTACATTTTTGGTCATAAAAATCCTGATACTGATTGTGCCGTTGCGGCTACTGCTTACGCCCGCTTAAAGCAACTTTTAGGATTTGACAATTACATTGCAGCCCGTGCAGGTCATTTTAATCCGCAGACTGATTACGTTTTTAAGAAATTCAACGTAAAATCGCCAAAATATATGCCTTCACTTACTCCAAAAGTTGAATACTTTATGGAAAACGAAACAATGACCGTTCAAAATGATGTTCCAGTTTGGAATGCAATTAGGGAATTGCAAAAAACGCAACTTCGTGCAATTCCTGTTGTTGATAAAAACGGAAAATATAAAGCACTTTTACATTATTCTGCATTTGCCCAAAAGATTCTTACGGTTTTGAACCCAGAAGCAAAAGTGAACATTTCAACGAGTATTGGAAACATCATAAAAACAATGAAAGCCCAGCCGTTGGTTGTTCATAATCAGGAAGAAATATTCAAATCTTCGATTTTGGTGGGCGGTGCAACCGACAAAACTTTTGAGGCTATGCTTGACGAACACGCAAGTGAAAATGTAATCGTTATAACTTCTGACCGTAAAGAGATTTACGAAGAATGCATTAGCCGCAAGGTAAAACTTTTAATTATTACTTCCGGCTACATTTTAAGCAAAGAACTTAAAGAAAAAGCACAAAAGAACGGCGTAAGTGTAATTATGAGTCCATATACAACAAGCGACACCGTAATGATGATTGCCTATTCAACTCCAGTTGAACTTATGGCCGACCCTGAAATTAAAGCCGTTCACATTGATGATTCAATTTCTAAAATTAGAAAAACGATGATGGATTCGCCTATTCGTCGTCTTCCTGTTGTAGATGAAAATAATAAAGTTATAGGAATTATTTCTGAACACGATTTAAACAACGAGCCGAATATCGAAATAATCCTTGTTGACCATAACGAGATTCTTCAGGCAGTAGAAGGCGTTGAACATTATAAAATTGCAGAAGTTATTGACCACCACAGAATCGGTTCAATGAATACAACTTATCCGATTACATTTATAAATAAGCCGCTCGGTTCAACTTCTACGATAATTGCAACACTTTACCAAGAAGCAAAAATCCCGATTCCAAAGGAAATTGCTTCTCTTCTTCTTTGTGGGATTTTAAGTGATACTTTAATTTTGCAATCCACCACAACAACAGAGACAGATAAACAGATTGCTGAATATCTTGCAAACATTACCGACCTTGATATTCTTTCATTAGGTAAAGAAATTCTTACCGCTGGTAGTGGAATAAAAGGAAGAACTGCGTCTGAAGTTGTTCATCAGGATATGAAAGAATACACCGAAAAAAATGTTTCTTATACTGTAAGTCAGATAGAAGTAAGCAACATAAAAGAAATTCTGGATAAAAAAGAAGAGTTTATGACGGAACTTGAACTTGAACGCCGTGGAAATAAATCTATTTTTGCTTCTCTTTTGGTTACGGATATTACGCAACTTTCTTCTATTTTATTGATTGCTTCTGACCCAAAATTTGAACCATTCATAACGTTTCCAAAATTAGAAGAGCGTACTTACTACTTAAAAGATGTTGTAAGTCGCAAAAAGCAGCTAATTCCTCTTCTTTCGGAACAGATTGAAAATTATGAAAAATAAAAAAAAGGCTGTCGTAATGAAGTGCACCCCAAAAGTTGGACAAATAAAGTTCAATTTTAGGAGGTGCATTTTTTATGTCTAAATACTTAAAAGCCGAGAAGTTCATTTTATTACACAGAAACGCATCCAAAAGAGGATAAGCACAAAAAAGAACGTGAACTTGTTCAGCAGGTTTATCATGAGAATAAAGGGCGTTATGGCTA
>CAYZXM010000013.1:0-37865 GCA_964482455.1 uncultured Treponema sp.
ACACCACAGAAACTTTCTCAGCTTGAACAGACAAACAAAGCTATTTATGACGAACTTTGCCAGATTCGTGAACGTCTTGAAAAACACTATCACGATATGCAGGATATGGAATTTACAGTAGAAGAAGGAAAACTTTACATGCTCCAGTGCCGAAACGGTAAACGAACTGGTGCTGCTGCTGTTCGTATGGCTGTAGAAATGGTTGGCGAAGGTCTTATCGATAAAGAAACTGCACTTCTTCGCGTAGAACCAGAACAGTTGAACCAGCTTCTTCTTCCACAGCTTGATAAGGAAGCTGTTAAAAAGGCAACAGAAATTGCTGCTGGTCTTAACGCTTCTCCTGGTGCTGGTTGTGGTCAGATTGTATTCACTGCTGATGAAGCAGAAGAATGGGCAAAAGCTGGAAAGAAGGTTCTTCTTGTAAGAAAAGAAACTTCTCCTGATGATATTGCTGGTATGGCTGTTGCACAGGGTATCCTTACTTCTACTGGTGGACGCACTTCTCACGCTGCTGTTGTTGCTCGTGGTATGGGAACTCCTTGTGTTTGTGGTTGTGCAGACGTTAAGTTTGTAGGCGACAAAGTAAGTGTAAACGGTAAAACATACAAGAAAGGTGATTACCTTACAATCGATGGTGCAACTGGTAAAGTTTACGAAGGACAGGTTGCTGTAAAACCAGCTGATATTTCTGGAAATCTTGAAACATTCCTTGGTTGGGCTGATGAAGTTCGCAATGCTTCTGTTCGCACAACTGCTTCTGGCAAAACTGTAAAAGGTTTCAATGTTCTTGCTAACGGTGATACACCTAAGAATGCACAGGATGCTTTCCGCTTTGGTGCTATGGGTATTGGTCTTTGCCGTACAGAACATATGTTCTTTGATGAACCAAAACTTACTGCTTTCCAGAAAATGATCGTTTCTGAAAGTACAGAAGCTCGTAAAGAAAATCTTTCTAAGATTCTTCCTTACCAGCAGAAAGACTTCTACGAAATTATCAAAACTATGGAAGGTCGCCCAGTAACTATTCGTCTTCTTGACCCACCACTTAACGAATTTATTCAGGCAGAAGATGAAAAGTCTTTAAAGGCTCTTGCTAAAAAACTTGGAATGAAAAAAGATGCTCTTGCTGTAAAAGTTGCTGCTCTTGATGAACACAACCCTATGCTTGGACACCGCGGATGTCGTCTTGCTATTACTTATCCTGAAATTTACGAAATGCAGGTTGAAGCTATTGCTCGTGCAACTGCTCAGCTTGATAAGGAAGGCGTAAAGCATGATGTTCGCATTATGATTCCTAACGTTGTAACTTACCGCGAAGTTGAACAGATTCGTTCACAGGCTTTGGAAGTAATTGCAAATGTAAATAAAGAAGTTGGAACAAACCTTACATTCCAGATTGGTTCTATGGTTGAATTCCCAAGAACTGCACTTTCAGCTGATAAAGTTGCAAAATTTGCAGACTTCTTCTCATTTGGTTCAAATGACCTTACTCAGACTACATTCGGCTTTAGCCGTGATGACTATGGTAAGTTCATCAATTCTTACCTTGATCAGAGAATCTTGGAAGATGATCCATTCGCAACTTTGGATGCAGATGGTCCTGGAGCATTGATGGAAATTGCAGAAGCTAAGGGTCGTTCAGTAAATGCTGACCTTCACCTTGGAATCTGTGGTGAACATGGTGGTGACCCAGCTTCTATCGCATTGTGCTACAAACTTGGTTTGAACTATGTTTCTTGTTCACCATTCCGCGTACCACTTGCTCGTCTTGCTGGTGCACAGGCTGTAATCAAGGCTAACAAATAGTTAGATAAGTTATAGTTATAAAAAACCGCCCTGAAAGTTCTTGCTTTTGGGGCGGTTTTTTGTTTAAAAAAAAGAAAAGTCCTCGACGAAAAAGGAGAAAAAAAATCGTCGGGGACTGGGAGTTTTATGCTTTGTTATTCGCTTTTCATTTAAACAACTAAAATAAAGAAAGAAGGTTACAAAAAAATAAAAAAATGTGCAAAAACGCACTCAAAGACGAGTGAAAAAAGTTAGTTCTTGACAAATTCTCTTATTCTGTTAGACTTAACCATATTGACAAAAATTAGAAAAATGTCATTTTGAAAAAGCAAATGAGGTAAATATGTCAAAAAAGTATGCATTTTTATTCCCTGGTCAAGGTGCTCAGGAACCTGGAATGTTAAAAGATATTTGTGAAGCTTTTCCAGAAGCACGCAAAATTGTAGATGAAGTTTCAAAAATCACTGGTGTTGATATGACTCACCTTATGTGGGAATCAGAAAAAGAAGTTTTAAGCCGTTCAGATAACAGTCAGCTTGCAATTACAACTGCTTCTCTTGCTACAATGAAAGTTCTTGAATCAAAAGGAATTACTCCTTCTGCTTCTATGGGATTTTCTTTGGGCGAATTCCCGGCTTTGTATGCCGCTGGAGTTCTTTCTTTTGAAGATGTAATTAAAGTTGTTCAAAAGCGTGGACAGATTATGCAGAAAGTTTGTGAAGAAATTGCCTCTGCAAATGAAGGTCACGCTCCTGGAATGACTGCTGTAATCGGTCTTAGTCCAGAAAAAGTTCAGGAATTGGCTGATTCTGTAAAAGACGCTTACGCTGCAAACTTGAACAGTTCGGTTCAGACTGTAGTAAGTGGAACTTTTGACGCTTTAACAGAAATTGAAGCAAAAGCAAAAGAAGCTGGAGCTCGCAGAGCATTGCGTCTTGCTGTTGCAGGTCCTTTCCATTGTCCTTTAATGCAGAAAGCTGCAGACGAGTTTGAAAAAGCAATTGCTGATGTTACATTCAACGACCCTAAAGTTGAACTTTTTAGCAATGTTACTGGTAAAAAAGCTGTTTCTGGTGCAGAAATTAAAAAGAATGCCGTTTTGCACCTTACAAATCCAGTTCGCTGGACAGATGAAGAAGCCGTTTTAGGTTCAATTTTGACTGATGACTGGCAGGTTATTGAAGTTGGTCCTGGTCGCGTTTTGAGCGGTTTGTTTGCAAAAACTGAATTCGGTGAAAAATTCAAAGTTCCTTCTATCAATACTGTTGAATCTATAAACGAACTTTAATTTGAGGTAAAAATGTTAAAAAATAAAAAAGCTCTTGTTACAGGTTCAAGCCGTGGAATTGGTCGAAAAATCGTAGAAACTTTTTTGGCTAATGGGGCTGAAGTTTGGGGATTGTGTTCAAAACCTTCCGCTGCAAAAACTGAACTTGAAAATTTTGCAAAAGAAAATGGAACTGTTTTCCACGAAATTTGTGCAAATGTTGGCGATGCAGCTGTTCTTTCAGAAGTTGTAAAAGCCGCTCTTAGTGAAGCTGGAAACTTTGACATTCTTGTAAATAACGCTGGAATTACTCGCGACGGACTTTCATTTAGGATGAAAATGGAAGACTGGCAGAATGTTTTGAATGTAAATCTTACTGGAACTTTTGTTGTTACGCAGATTGTTTCAAATGCAATGTTAAAGGCTAGAAGTGGTTCAATTATCAATATGAGTTCGATTGTTGGCATTCACGGTCAGGGCGGACAGGTAAATTATGCGGCTTCTAAAGGCGGATTAATTGCATACAGCAAATCTTTAGCAAAAGAAGTTGGTGCCCGCGGAATCAGGGTAAACTGCATTGCTCCAGGATTTATCGAAACTGATATGACTGCCGTTTTAAAAGAAGATTTAAAAAAATCGATGATAGATGCTGTGCCTTTAAAACGAGGCGGAAAACCTGAAGATATTGCAAATGCTGCATTATTTTTAGCAAGCGATTTAAGTTCATACATTACCGGCCAGGTGCTTGGTGTTGACGGCGGAATGGGCTGTTAAAAAAAGCCAGGCGTTACGGGCGGCGTTTGAGCCCGTATCGGTGGGTAGACGAAAACCGAAGGTTTGAGACGCAGGGCGGTCGTCCGCCCTTAAAAAATAAAAAATTAAGGAAATAAAAATGGAAAAAAGACGAGTTGTAATTACAGGATTGGGTGCAATTACTCCACTTGGAAATACTGTTTGCGAATTTTGGGACGGGCTTAAGAACGGAAAAAGCGGAATTGGCCCTATTACTCATTTTGATGCTTCTATAAATAAAGTTCATTATGCGGCTGAAGTAAAAAACTTTAACGCTGGCGACTATATGGATCCAAAAGAAGCAAGAAAAATGGCACGCTTTTCGCAGTACGCTGTTGCTGCAACAAAGCAAGCTCTTGAAGATTCAAAACTTTTAGGAAATGCTGAAGTCCTTGACGAAACTGGCTGTATTTTGGGCGTTGGAATTGGTGGATTTGAAGTAACAGAGGCTTCTGCAAAGGGTTATTTTAATTCTGGCTGCACAAAAACTGCTCCAATGACAATTCCAGAACTTATTCCAAACGAAGCTGGTGGAAATATCGCTATGCAGTTTGGTTGTCACGGTCCAGTTCAGGCAGTTTCTACAGCTTGTTCTTCTGGAACTGACGCAATGGGTGTTGCTTTTGATATGGTTCGTTCTGGTCGCCTTGATGTTTGTATTACAGGTGGTGCTGAATCTACAATTAACGGTTATGCAATTGTTTCTTTTGAAGTTTTGCACGCTCTTTCTACTGGTTTTGATGAAGACCCGACTAAAGCAAGCCGACCGTTTGATAAAAAACGAAACGGATTTGTAATGGGCGAAGGTTCTGGAATCTTGATTTTTGAAGAATATGAACATGCAAAAGCTCGTGGAGCAAAAATCTATGCTGAAGTTGCAGGTTATGGTGCTTCTTGCGACGGTTACCATTTGACTTCTCCAAATCCTGATGGAATCTGCGGTTCAAAATGTATGAGCCGTGCTTTAAAAGATGCTGGAATGGATCCTTCAGAAATTCAGTATTACAATGCACACGGAACTTCTACTCACATTAATGACCCTAGCGAAACAAATATGATTAAAATTGCGTTTGGCGAAGAAAATGCCCGCAAATTAAAGATTTCTTCTACAAAATCTATGCACGGTCACTGTCTTGGTGCAACTGGAGCAATCGAAGCAATTGCTTGTGTTGAAGCAATCAACAACAGTTTTGTTCCGCCAACAATCAATCTTGAAGAACAGGATGTAGAAGGCGGTTGTGACCTTGATTATGTTCCAAACAAAGGAATTGAAATGAATGTTGACGCTGCAATGAGTGCAACTTTCGGTTTTGGTGGTCATAACGGTGCAATCATCTTAAAGAAGATTAAATAATTTTTGGGAGAATTTTATGTTGACGACTGATATAAAATCGTTGCTTCCGCATAGAGAGCCTTTTTTGTTTGTAGATGCGATTATTAGTGCTGATGAAAAAGGGGCGGTTTGCGAACATACTTTTACGGAAAACGAATTCTTTTTTAAAGGTCATTTTCCTGAATATCCTGTAGTTCCTGGCGTAATTTTGTGCGAAACAATGGCTCAAGCTGGGGGGGCTGCATTGCGTTATCAGGGAATTGTTCCTGGAAACAGTTTGTTCTTTTTTGCAACTTTGGACAAAGTAAAGTTTAGAAATCAGGTTCGCCCTGGCGATAAGGCTCGTATGGAAATTACATATCTTCGTACAAGCCCAAAAATGATTAAACAGGCTGGAAAACTTTATGTAGGCGACACCCTTTGCTGTGAAGCTGAATGGATGTGCCTTGTAGGTTCTGCAAATTAAAATCCAACGGATAGTATAATTTTATCCCTATAACCACGAAATATGGTTATAGGGATTTTTTTAGTCTAAATGGAATACTTCCAATTTTTTTGTAACAGTGCTTACGGAGTTTTTGTTCTTATCGGCAGTGTCGCTGATAGAATTCATTGAATCTTCAAACTCTTTAATTACACCGTTGGAATCTTCGATTAAAACGTTTACTTCCTTAGAAAGATTTACAACATTATCAACGTGGCGGCGGATTTCGCCGTTATATTCAGATTGAGTTTTTACCAACTGGTTTATATCAGAGATTTGCGAAGAAATTTCATTTGTTACCTGAAGCGTTTCCGTTGCACCAGCCGACTGTTCTTCCATGGCACTTGCAATAGTGTCTACAATCTGGCTTGTGTTCTTTACGCCGTCTGTAATCTGATTAAAGACTGTTGAAGTTTCGTTCATACTTTGTGTACTTTTTGCAACTTCGCCAATCATATCTTCTATAAGATTATTGATTTCCTGCGTACTAGATGATGTGTTTTCCGCAAGTTTTCTAATTTCGTCTGCAACTACGCTGAATCCTCGTCCTGCGTCCCCTGCGTGTGCGGCTTCAATCGCTGCATTCATTGCAAGAAGGTTAGTTTGGGAAGCAACGCTGCTTATTACCTGCGTAATTTCTGACATTCTTTCTGACTTTTTATTGATTTCCTCAATCAAAGAAAGCGTACTCTTTACTTCGTGGTCGCCTTTTTCTGAAATTGCAGAAAGTTCTGCGGAAACTGTACGAGCCTTTTTTATCATCTCCGTCATAGAGTTGATGTTTGCAACCATTTCTGTAATTGAAGATGCGTTTTGCTCTACTGCAGCCGCCTGACTTGAAACAAGCGAATAGATTTTTTCTGCATCCTGCTCAAGCTGCACAACTTTTTGCTGTGTATCGGTTAAAAGACCATCGCGTTCGGCATTTTTTTGGGCAATATTTCCAAAAGATTCGGTTACGCTCTTAATTCCCGAAAGATTTTCCTGTGCCTCAGAAGTTAGCATAAGAGCGTTGTCGCTTACAAGGTTGTTTTCTTTTTTAACTTCGGAAATAGTTTCCTTAAGACCGTCCATCAACTTGTTTAACTGGTCGCTTAAAGAGCCAAAGTCATCAAACGAACATATTGGAAGTCGAGTTACAAGGTCGCCATTCATACGAATATTTGTAACGGCGGTTCGTGCCTGCTTAAATCGAACTCTAAGGCTATCCAAAACTAGTGCGATTGCCGGTATGGTTGAAATTGTACACCAAACAAACATTGCGAATGCACCCGGCAAGAAGTCTGAAATGCCAAGTCCCCTAGAAGAAAATCTTGCAATTCCATAGCCACAGCACAAAAGATTCCAGCCAAGATAAAAGCCGCTTCCAGCAACGATTTTTCCAATTTTAAGCGTAAAAAAGGTTGTTTTCTGATTTTTTAAATCTGTAATGTTCAGACTGTTTATTGTATTTTGCGAAAATACTTCCCATAAATCAATACAGAAAATTGTTTGAACGATTGCATACGCAAGACAGAGCCCCAAAACAAGCACAAGGCTTGCTGCATATTCGCCAGGCGTACTTCCAAGGTTTATTATTCCAGCGTGTGATTTTATTACAACAACGGAACCGTTTCCAATCAAATAACCTATATAAACTAAAGCATAGGTTGCAATCTTAATTTTTTTGAATGTAGGAAGAAAAAGATATTTTTCTTCTTCTGTTATCTCCCCTTTTTTAGATTTTGAAAGAACTTGCTCAAGTGGACGAATTAAGATTTTTACAATGATTGCAATAATAAGCCATAAGCCAAAAGAAACAGCAAATGTTACCGGTAAACCATGAAGAGATTCCATAACAGTTTCGCGGTGTATAAAAATGTTCTGCACCAACGAAAGCATCGTTACCAGCACAAGGCTTGATGCACCAAAAATTGTAAGGTAAATTCCATATAAACTCATAAAAGCCTCTGAAAAATAAAATAGTTGCTCTAAAATTATAATTCACTTTTCGTCTTTTAGAAACTTTTATTTTAACGTACTCACAGTAAATTATTCTTCTAGATTTTTTAAATCGTAAGGCGTTTCCTGATAAACGTAATAGTTTATCCAGTTGCTAAAGAATAAATGTGCAGTACTACGCCATGTAGAAACTGGGAATTTTGTAACATCATCATTTTGAAAATAATGTTTTGGCATTTCTATCGGAAGATTTTTGTTTTTGTCGCGCCAATATTCATTTGCAAGCGTGTTTGAATCATATTCAAGATGGCCAGTCATAAAAATCTCACGGTCATTATTTGATTTTATAAGCGTAACGCCTGCTTCTTCTGATTTTGCAAGTATTGTAAGTTCCGGGCGGACAATAACATCATCTTCAAAAATTGTTGTGTGGCGGCTTTGCGGAATTGGAAAAACATCATCAAAACCACGCAAAAGAGAATCGTTCATTGTTGCTCTTGTGTTTGAAAAAATTCCAAAGAGTTTTTTATCTAACGGTCTTTTTTGTATGTTATGCAAATGATAAAGACCTGCAAATGCACCCCAGCAAAGATATAAAGTTGAAAAAACGTGAGTTTTTGCGTAATCCATTATTTTGCAAAGTTCTGCCCAATAATCGACTTGTTCAAAATCGAGTTGTTCAACTGGTGCTCCAGTTATAATCATTCCGTCGTATTTATTTTTAAATATTTCGCTAGAAGGTATGTAATATTTTTCAAGATATTCTTTGCTTGTATGACGATAGTTATGATGTTCCAATCGAATAAGCGAGATTTCAATTTGAAGCGGTGTATTTCCTAAAAGCCTGAGCAATTGGACTTCTGTAATTTCACGAGTTGGCATAAGGTTTACAATCGCCACTTTTAATGGGCGGATTTCTTGAGTTTCTGCACGTTGCTCGGTCATTACAAATATATTTTCTTGTTCCAGTGTATTTACAGCTGGTAAATCTGCATTAATTTTAATTGGCATACGTAAAGAATAGCAAAAAAAAATTTGTTTTGCTATACTTTACATATGCTAGAAAGCGATAACAGAAAGGCTGCATTAAAGAAATTACGGCTATTATCTTATAATTCAAAATTGAATATAAATTCGTTCAGAAAAAAGATTGAAGACGCATTTTACTGTCCGATTCTTCCAAATCATGTAGAACGAACAGAACATAATTATGGCGGAGTAAATTGTGATGTACTTTCGCCGGAACTTTATGCTTCTCGTCGCGTTCTTTTTTATATTCACGGCGGTTCTTTTGTTGCAGGTTCGCGTGCAAGTTACAGGGGTTTTTGTTCAATTTTAGCTAACAGAACTTTTAGTCGGGTTGTCGTTCCTGAATATAGACTTGCTCCAACGTACGCTTTTCCAGCAGCAATCGAAGATATTCAGGCAGTTTTTCGTGCTCTTTTTACAGAAGAACAAATTGCCCTTTCCTTAGATTCTACTGTTGATGAAAATGGAAATAAGCAGGATTCTTCACCTGAGTTTATAATTGTAGCTGACGGTGCTGGTTCTTCCATTGCAATGGCTCTTTTATTAAATTTAAGGGAACGATACAGAAATTGCATTAAAAAAGTTATTTTACTTTCGCCGTGGCTTAATTTAAGCAGCAGTTCCGCTAGTTTTGAGCAGAAAAAATCGCAGGATGAAATTATTTCTAAAGAAGTGCTTCAGCAAAGTGCAGACGTTTACACATATGCTTCTAATCTTGAAAATCCACTTGTGTCTCCGTTACTTGCTACAAAAGAACAACTTCAGGGCTTTCCTTCTACTTATATTCAAATGGGAGAAAAAGAGATTTTATTAGAAGATGCAAAGAATTTTAATCTTCTTTTAAAAGAATGTGGTGTTGATTCAAAACTGGAAATTTTCCCAGAAATGATGCATTTGTTCCAACTTGCAGAAGGTTATCTTGGTGCAAGTCATGACGCACTTACAAAAATTGCCCTTCAAGTTACGGAAAATGGCAAAAAAAATGAACAGCAAACTTATGAAAATAAACCTAAACTTGAAAAAAGTTTAAAGGCGGAAGCGTGATGGAATTACTTTCTCCGGCTGGAAATGTTGAAAAACTTTATTATGCATACGCTTATGGGGCAGATGCAGCGTATATCGGACTAAAACGATTTTCTCTTCGTGTTAAGGCTGATAATTTTTACGAAGATGAATACAAAAAAGTTATTGCATTAAAACAAAGATTCCCACAAAGAAAACTGCACTGTGCGTTAAATATTTCTTTTCATAATCGAGATATAGATAATTTTTTACAGAATATTGATTATTTTAAGGCTTACCCAATTGATGCGTTTATCGTGCAGGATATTGGAATGGTTCCGATTTTGCAAAAATATTTCCCAAATGTAGACCTTCATGTTAGTACGCAGGCAAGTTGCATAAACCGCGAAGCCGTAAAAATGTACAAATCGATGGGATTTAAGCGTGTCGTTCTTGGTCGCGAAGTAACCTTAAAAGAAATCCGAGAAATTAAAGATGCCGTTCCAGATGTTGAACTAGAAGCATTTGCCCACGGTGCAATGTGCATTGCCTATGCCGGTCGTTGCCTTATGAGTGCGTATCTTACCGCTCGCAGTGCACAAGCTGGAGCGTGCAGCCATACTTGCAGGTGGAATTACAAACTTTTAGCCGATTCAGAAAATGCAAAACAACTTGCAGAATCAGGTTTTTTAAAATTGGAAGAAGAAAAACGCCCAGGCGAATATTTTCCTGTTTTTGAAGGCGATGATTTTACGGCAATTCTTTCCAGTAAAGATTTACGAATGGTTGAACATCTTGAAGATATGAAAAACGCAGGCGTTGATTCAATAAAAATTGAAGGGCGTATGAAAAGCGTTTATTATGTAGCCCTCGTAACTCGTGCGTACCGAAAAGCATTAGATGTTCTTGAAGGTAAGATTTCCAAAGAAGAAGCACAACCCTTCATTGATGAACTTGAAAATGTAAGCCATAGGGAAAGCGGAACTGGCTTTTATTATAATCCTTCGGAAGCAAATAAGACTGTAAGCGGTGCAACGGACAGCCGTTATATTCTTGCAGCAGAAATTGGAAATGAACTTTCTAATGTAGAAGCAAAAAAGATTTTTGATGCCGCAAAGAATTTTAAAGACTCTTTGGAAAAAGAACTTAACGAAATGCATCCAAAAGCAAGGGAAGCTCGTCTTAAAGATTATGAACTTCACCCAGAAAAAAATCCTGATATTGCAAAAGAACAAGCAGATTGGCATTTTTACGAACTTAAGCCGCTTAATATGATAAATGCTGGCGAGCAGATAGAATTTGTTTCGCCAGATATTGTTTCAAAAAAAGCAAATCCACAGGATTGGAAATTAATCGAACCTGAAAACGGAACCGTTAGAAACTGGGTTTGCGATGGGCACGAATGTGTTTTATACACAAAAATTAGTTTACAGGCAGGTTCAATAATCAGAATTGAAGACCCAGATTATGTTCCTGGAAAAATCCGCGATACAGGAAGATAATTTTTACGAAACGTAAGTTTTCTATGAAAAATATGCAGGTGTTTCAAAAAAATCGTCTTATTTTAATTGTTTTGCTTTTTATTTTTTCTTCTAAATTAATAAGCGAAGTTCCTTTTAAAAAAGTCAATTTTTATTCCCCAAAAATGAAATGGGCAGTTACAAATGGGCTTAGTTTTGAAAACGGAGCGGATTTTGCACCAATGACTTCAAGCGTAGATATTTCTGTCGATCTTAATATGAACGAAATTAAGGCAAATATTGGAAGTTTGATGCAGCCTAGTCAAGTTGATTTTTCTACGGAAATTATTTACTGGCCAACCTTTTTTAATTGTTTTAACGCTGGCGTTGGAATGATTTTTCATAAAATGGATTACAGCAAATTATTTTCTGAATATGATTTTTTAACTGGATTTTATCTATCTTATCACACTAAAAATAAGTTTGATTGTATGGCAAATTTTCTTTATCACGGAAAGGCGGCTAAAATCGAAGCAATAGAAGACGATGTTTCGCTTTTAAAAAATAGTTCGATTGCGTTTAAAACAGAAGTAAATTTTCGCCCTATAAAACCATTGAACCTAAATCTTTCAATTTCTTCGTATTCCCAGTTTAGATATATGCTTTTTTTGGCACCAGATTTTTCTTTTTCAGCCGATTATAAATTCTTTGATACTTTTTCAATTGGCTCTGAACTTGAAATTCAATATATAGATTTATTTACATTAAGTTCAAATTTAAATAGTATTGATTTACGCTTTTATGGAAGGCTTGAATTTTGAAAAATAATTTTTTAAAGAATAGATTTTTTTGTTTTCTTCTATTTTTTTATCTTCTTATTATTGAATCCTGCCAATATTATTCCTACGGTCTTGACGAATTTTTGTATCGGGATAATTCCATTAGAAATCGTTCTGGAAAAATAAAAGATTTTAACAACCTTAAACCAACTTTTTTGGATTCAGATTTTATTGATAAAGAAACTTCTACCAAATTAAAAAAATATGCCGTTCTTATTTTTACTGACGTTCATTTTGGGGCAGAAGAAAAGGGACACAACGGAAGAAGAAAAGATGATGAGTTTTTAGATTGGATTGAAAATTACCAGAATGACACAGAAAATGTTCCACTAAAATTTTCGGTTTGCCTTGGAGATGTTGCAGAACACGGTCTTGAGTCGGAGTTTTCAGATTACAAAAAATTTACAGATAAAATTGAATCGAACTTTAATCTTAAAACTTACAATGTTGTAGGAAATCATGATTTGTATAATGCCGGCTGGAAGAATTTTAAGGATTATTGCTTTCCGTATTATTCATTTTATAAATTTCAACTTGGCGAGTTTACTTATTATTTTTTGGATTCTGCGAGTGCGTCGTTAGGCGATGAACAACTTACTTCGTTTAAGCGTGATATGGAAAAAACTGAAAAAGATCGAAAGAAAATAGTTTTTATGCACGTTCCAGCGTACGCAGGTGGGCTTTTTTATTTTGTAATGCAAAACACAACTGAACGCAATAAATTTATTTCTTTTTGTGCAAATAACAATGTAATTGCACTTGTAGATGGACATACGCACAAAGAAATCACAAGTAATCTTGGCTTTATGGAATATAATCTTTCAGGTTATCTTGAAAAACGAGGTTTTGCCGTTCTTACAGTTGATGAATCGAATGAAAACGCAAAACAGAGTGTTTCTTTAAAATGTTATTATTTAGAGTAAAATAAAATTATTCTTCGTTCCATTCAACAGGAACCGTCTTTTTTTCGTTATTGGGAATTCTTAAATATGTAAGGCAGTCAGCACGATGAATCATTACGCCTTTTGAAATTGTAACGTAACCTACAATCGGGCAAGGAAAAACAGGGTGACAGCACTGTGCAAAGTTGTAAATAAAATTTAAGGAGCCTGCAACTTTTACTTTTGTAACGTTTTTTGGAACTTCTACAGGGCCTACGCCTTTTTTATGACCTTTTCGCTTTTCGTCTTGAATTGCATGGCTTTGAGCTTCGTGTTCGGCTTTTGCAGCTTCCTGCTTTTCTAATGCAATTTTATCAATAAAAGTCGGGTCGTTTGCTATAAGCCAAGAATGAATCTTTTGGCGAGCTTTTGAAGTTTTTGCAAATTTTAACTGATTTTCAGTTGGATGAGCCTGCGGATTTGTAAGAATTTCAATTATCTGCGTATTTTTTAATTCTTGTGTAATCGGAATGATTTTTCCGTCTGCTTTTGCACCAACAATTTTTTCGCCTACACCAGAATGAACGGCATAAGCAAAATCTATTGCAGTAGAACCTTCAGGAAGGTGTTTTACATCGCCATTTGGAGTAAAAACGTAGATTTCGCTACCAAGCAAATCGTTTTTTAAACTTGCAAAAAAGTTTTCGTCAGTAACTTGTTTTTCGCGTAATTCTTGAAGCTGGTTAAAAATTGTAAGTTGCGAAGAATCCACAAAATCGTGGCTTTTTCCTTTTTTGTAAAGCCAGTGAGAAGCAACACCGTGTTCAGCAATATCGTGCATTTTTTGCGTTCGGATTTGAATTTCAAGCGGTCGGTCTTTGCACATTACCGTTGTATGTAGCGATTGGTAACCGTTCGATTTTGGCATTGCGATGTAGTCTTTAAAACGCCCTTCAAGTGGTTTCCAAAGACTATGAACGATTCCAACCAAAGTGTAACATTCCTGCTTTTTCTGGCAGATTATTCTTAATGCAAGAAGGTCAAAAAGTTCGCCTGGCTCTTTATTTCTTTTTCGCATTTTTTGATAAATTGAATAAAAATGTTTTGCCCGACTTGTAATTGTAACTTTTATTCCGCATTTATCTGCTTCATCTTGAATCTTTTTTACGGCGTTGTTTAAGTATTCTGCTCGTTCTTCTTTTTTTAAATTGATTACAGATTTTATCTGCTGAAAAGCGTCTGGATTTGTGTATTTTAAACTTAAATCTTCAAATTCATTTTTTACATTTGACATACCAAGCCGATCTGCAAGGGGTGCCCATATGTCTAACGCTTCAGAAGCAATTTGCCTTTGTTTTGAATTTTCTACATTTCGTATGTTGCGAAGCCGATCCAGTCTGTCTGCAATTTTTACAAAAATAACACGAACATCATCTACCATTGCAAAAAGCATTTTACGTATTGCATCTGCCTGCAAAAGAGTTTTTGATTTTATTGGAACATTTGTAATGCGGCTTATTCCATTAATGATTAGGGCAACGTCTTTTCCAAAATTCTGTTCAATTTCCTGTTCTGTTGTGCCTAAAGTTGGAGTACTATGTAAAATGCCTGCAACAATGCAGTCTGAATCGAATTCATCTTGAGCTAAAATAAATGCTATTCGCATTGGATGTAGATAGTAAGGTTTACCACAAGAGCGCAAAAGTCCTTCACTCTTTTTTAAAAGAAAAGACCACGCAAGTGTAATCTTTTTTTTAGAGTTTTCTTCGTTGTATTGTGTAAAGGTAGAAAAGAATTCATTAAGAAGTAAATCAGGATTATTTTCGTCCGATTTAAAAATAACATCCTTACTCATACTTTAAAGAATACCGAAAAAATAAATGCGTGGCAAACAAAATAAAAATAAGATAAATGGAAGAAAAAAATTGCAAAATCTATTTATTTTTTAAGTAACTTTTTTAATAATAAATTAGTTAACTAGATAAACAGAATTTTATATGGAGAATTCAAAAATGAATTTTAAAAAGTTTTTTTTGTTTTTAATGTCTTTTTCGATTTGTTTAACTTTTCTTTCGGCACAGGAAAATGACGAACAGGACAAAACGACAGAAACACTTGTGCTTACAATTGAAGATGCAGTTCAACTTGCAAAGAAAAATAATGTTTCAATAAAAATCGCGGAAAATACACTTAATAATCTTAAAACGCAGAATAAATATTCATGGAATAGCGTAAGCCCCACACTTTCAGCAAGTGGAAAAATTACCGATGATATAGAAGCAGAAAGTTCTAGCGTGGACATTACAGGGGCAGTTTCTCTTTCATTAAAAACAAATGTTTATTCAGATATAATGGGTGCAAAACTTAATTATGAAAAAGGACTTATTACTTATAACGAAGCAGTGCGAAAAATTGAACTTTCTGTAAGAAAATCTTTTTATAACCTTATTTACCAAAAGGAAAATCTTGTTTTGCAAAACAGAAGTTTGGAAACAAGTAAAACTCAGTATCTTAATAATCAGGAAAAATTTAAAAACGGAAAAATCAGCGAACTGGACGCACTTACTAGCCGCGTAAATTATGAGTCAAAAAAGCCAACGGTAGAATCTGCGGAAATTACCTATCAAAACGATTTTGCTTCTTTTAAGCAGGTTTTAGGCATTTCGCAAAATACAAAAGTTGAATTAAACGGCTCTTTGGATAGTTTTCTTGAATTAAAAGAAATTGCATTTGAATCTTTACCAAAAGTTGAAAAACCTTCGCCAGATGTTCAGTCTGCAGAATATGACGTTAAAATTGCAGAAAATTCTTTGTTAGATTCAAGATTTTCCGCATATTCCCCTTCCATTACGGGAAGTTATTCTTATGGAAAAACTAAAAAATCCAGTGTAAACGACTGGAATACAACAAATCAGCTTTCTGTTGGCCTTTCAGTTCCATTAGATGGAGTTTTACCGTGGTCAGCAAAATCTGTAAGCATTAAAACAAAAAAGAATTCATTGGATACAGCAGAAAAAACGTTGGAAAATGCTAAAACAACAGTTGCAGTTCAAACAGAAAGTTACATAAGAAAAATAAATCAGGCGATAAAGCAACTTGATTCATTAAAAGAAACAGAAAAACTTGCCAATCAAACATACCAAATGACACTTACTGCATATAATTATGGAAAAACAGATTTTCTTTCGCTTCAGAATGCAAATGATTCTGTTTTAAGTGCAGGTGTAAACTTAAAAAATCAGGCATATACTTTGGTAAGTACGATTTTAGATTTGGAAAATGTACTCGGTCTTGAGTTTGGAACTTTAGAAAATAACGAAATAAATAAATAGGAAGAATGAATATGGAATCTAAAAAAAAGAAGTCTTTAATTATTATCGCAATTTCAGTTGCAGTTGTTGTTATCGCTCTTATTGCAATAACTATTACAAAAAAAGCAGGTCTTTCTGGTGGTGGAATGGGTCCAGCCGAAATGATGAAAAGAAATGCCGGCGGAAATACCATATTTACAGTTCGTTCTGCAGAAGCAAAAGTAGAAACTCTTTCAGATTACGTAATTACAAATGGCGAAGTAGAAAGTCAGAGTGCAGTAGAAGTATTTCCTTCTATGGGTGGAAAAGTTGCAGAAATAAAAGTTATGCTTGGCTCTCACGTTAAGCGAGGCGACGTAATTGCAAAAATTGACCCAAGCGAACCTGGAACAAAATATGCGTTAAGCCCGGTAGAAGCACCAATCAGCGGAAGTATTGTTTCTTCTCCATTAAAGATTGGAACAACTGTTACAACTAACACGGCTGTTACAATGATTGGCGATATTGATAATCTTCAGATTTCCTGTTCAATTCCAGAACGTTATGTTGCAGAACTTAAAACAGGACTAACGGCAGAAGTAACTCTTGAAGCCTATCCTGGCATTGTGTTTGAAGCAATCGTTAGCCGAGTAAGCCCAGTTGTAGATTCATCTACAAGAACAAAAGAAATAATCTTAAACTTTACAAAAAAAGATTCCAGAATTAATGCAGGAATGTTTGCAAAAGTAAAACTTTATACTTCAAAATATTCTGGTGAAATTACAGTTCCATCGGATGCAGTTGTTACAAATGATGATGGTTCTGCATATCTTTTTGTTGTAAATGACAATAACACAGTAAGTCGCCGTGAAGTAAAAACAGGAAAATCAGTTGATTCAGTAATTCAGATTACAGATAACCTTGTTCAAGGCGAACGAGTTGTTTATGAAGGAATGTTAAGCCTTAGCGAAGGTGCAAAAGTTACAGACCTTAGCGTTGCAAAAACGGAGGAAAGTAAATGAGCGTTTCAAGACAGACCTTAAATCATCCTGTTCTTGCATTAATTGTTTTTACTCTGCTTGGATTTGTCGGAATCTTTACTACAAAAAATGTAGCAATCGGACTTTTTCCAGAAGTAGATTCGCCATACATAATGATTTCTACAACATACACAAATGCAGGCCCGGAAGCCGTTGAAAAAACTGTTACAAAAGTTTTGGAAAGTTCGCTTGTAAGTGTTAGCGGACTTAAAAATATGACTTCAAGTTCAAGAGAAGGTTCTTCAATGATTTCCCTTGAATTTAATTATGGAACAAATATTGATAATGCAGTAAGCGATGTTCGCGATAAACTTGACCGAGTTTCCAGAAGTCTTCCTGATAATGCAGGTTCTCCAACGATTTTTAAAATGGATTCAAACTCAATGCCAATTTTGCGAATTGCCGTAAAAGGAAATCGTTCCGCAAGCGATTTAAAGCAAATAGCAGAAGATAACATTGTTGATATTCTTGAACAGGCCGATGGCGTTGCTCAAGCAAGTGTAAACGGTGGTAAAACAAAAATCGTTCGTGTTGAACTTGAACAGAACAGACTTGCAGCATACGATCTTACAGTAAGTGCAGTTTCTGCCGCTCTTTCTAAGCAGAATCTTGAACTTGGTGGCGGAAAAATGAACGAAGGTCAAAAAGATTACGTCGTTCGCACAACCGGCGAGTTCAGTTCAATAGAAGAAATAAACAATACGGTAATTACTTCTATAAATGGCTACGATGTAAAATTAAGCGACTTAGGAAAAGCATTCTTTGGCTACGAAGATGCAACAACAGAAGTTTACATTAACGGCGAATCAGGAGTTTATGTTTCTGTAACAAAACAGTCAGGTTCTAACTCTGTAACGGTTGCAAATAATGTTTATGCAAAAATGGCAGACCTTGAAAAAACTCTACCTTCTGACATTTCAATGACAATTTTACAGGATGATACAGATTCAATCCGCGAAACAATTAATACTCTTGTTGAATCTGCCGTAGAAGGTTTAATTCTTGCAGTAATCGTTCTTTTTGTATTCTTACAGAACTTTAAGTCAACAATTATTATTGCAATTTCAATTCCACTTTCAATCATTATTACATTGCTTTCTATGAGTTTTGCCGGAATCACCCTGAATATGATGACAATGACAGGTCTTATTCTTGGTGTAGGTATGATTGTTGATGCTTCAATCGTAATGATTGATAACATTTACAATTACCGTTTGCGTGGTGCAAAACCAAAAATTGCAGCAGTTCTTGGCTCGCAAGAAATGATGGCATCTGTAATTTCTGGAAACCTTACTACAATCTGTGTATTTATTCCGTTCCTTTTGTATATGAAAGAACTTGGAATGATGGGACAAATGTTTAAGGGAATTATTTTTACAATCGTAATTGCCCTTGTTTCTTCGCTTTTGGTTGCAATCTTTCTTGTTCCTGTTTTGGCAGGTGTTTTCCTTCCTCTTACTAACCGAAACGAAAAACCGATTAAAACAAAATTCTTTAAAGTTTTGTACGGTTCTTTTGAAGGCGTAATCCAAAAAATAACAGACGGATATACAAAACTTTTAAAGGCAGCTCTTGAATATAGAGCAGTTACACTTGTTGTTTCTATTTCCCTTTTAGTTATTGCAATAGCATTAATTCCAACAATGCGTGTAAATATGATGCCTAACGGAAACGACGATTCTGTAACACTCAATATTACAATGCCAATAGGAACGCCGTTAAAAGAAACAAAAGTTGTCGCTCTTGAATTTGAAGATATAATAAAAAAAGAGGTAAAAGGTTATAAATATCTTACAACAACAATCGGTTCGGGCGGACGTGGATTTGGAAGCACTTCTACATATAAGGCAAACATACAGATAAGACTTCCGCAAAGTTCGGAGCAAATTGATTCTGCACAGGAAATTCAAACAAAACTTCGTGCCCATTTTAATGATTTTGCCGGTGCCTCATTTAGTTTTAATGCAGGTATGCGCGGTCAAATGACAGGCGATGACCTTGATATTGCAATCCGTTCAGATGATTTAGATGCTGCCCTTAATATTGCAGATAAGATTAAAGAGATAATGGAAAGCATTCCAGATATTGGTGAACCTTCAATTGATACAGAACGCGGACTTCCGCAGGTAGAAGTCGTAATCGACCGTGACCGTGCCTATGCTTTTGGCGTTGATGTTACAAGTGTTGCAAAAGAAATAAATTACGCAATTAATGGCGTTACAAGCACAGAATATCGCAGTAACGGAAAAGAATACGATGTTGTTGTTATGTACAAGCCAGAAGACCGCCAGAACGTTATGGACTTGGAATCAATGTACGTAAACGGCACAAACGGAAAAGTTGCCGTTTCAAACTTTGCTTCGCTAAAACGCGGACTTGGGCCAGTTACAATCAGCCGAGAAAATCAAACGCGAATTGTTCATGTAACCGCTTCGATTATTTCTGAAAAGAATGCAAACCTTGTAGAAGACGACATTAAAGAAGGAATTGCAAACAGTTTTATTATTCCGGAAGGCGTAACAATAAGTTATGAAGGTTCTTGGGCAGACGTAAGCGACCAGATGAAAATATATATAGCAATTATTTTTATCGCAATTGTTCTTGTATTTGGTGTAATGGCTGCAACATACGAATCATTTAAAGCACCGCTTATAAACCTTGCAACAATTCCATTTATGATGATAGGTGTTGTATTTTTGTACAAAGCAATAAATCAGCCGCTTTCTATTATGTCAATGGTTGGTCTTATTATGCTTGTAGGAATTGTAGTAAATAACGGTATTATTCTTGTAGACTACACAAACCTTTTGCGAGATCGAAACATTCCGCTTATGGAAGCGTGTCTTCAGGCAGGAACAAGCCGTTTGCGTCCAGTATTAATGACAACTCTTACTACAATTTTAGGTATGTTACCAATGTGTTTTGCAACAGAAGGTATGAGTGGGATGGTTCAGCCGATTGGAATTGCAGTTGTAGGAGGTTTAACTTCTTCTACATTCGTAACGTTGCTTGTAATTCCTGTACTTTATTCAATCGTAATGAAAAATCAGAATACAACGACACATTCAAAAATTAAGGTTGAATACAAGTAATAAAAATGGAGTAATTTAGATGGAAAACATAAATTATAGAATCGAAGTTATTGCAAACCAGTCTGTTCAAGAAGAAGTGACAGAACTTTTGGAACAAGAAATTCCAGAAGTTCAGTACACGTTGATTCCAACTGTGCAAGGCAGGGGTCTTCATAGTAAAAAACTTGGAAACACTACCTGGCCAGAACAGAATTTCGTGCTTTTTGCGTATGTTACAAAAGAAGATGCAGTAAAAGTAAAAGCAATAATTTCTGCAGTAAAACAAAAGTTTTCAACAGAAGGCATAACGTTTTTCTGTGTTCAGGAAGCAGAACTGTAAAAAATTGCCAAAACTATTTTACTCCATAAACATTTCTGTCCTGGCCTTCTAAATCTTTAAAGATTTTAGTGCAGCGGAAATTGTTTTGGTCAAAAAGCATTTTTGTGGAAACAGCGTTATATTCGCCGGTTTCCATAATAAGAACACCGTTATAAGCAAGATGTTCGTAACATTCAGGAATAAGGCGAGTTATAATTCCAAGCCCATCGTTTTTAGCGGTGGGTTTTCCAAAAAAATCGACATCGCCGTCTAGGGCAAGTCGCGGTTCGTTTCGCCCATCTTTTAAAAGCGAAGTAACCATTTTTTGCGGAATATATGGTGGATTTGTAAGAATTAAATCGAAAGTAAACGGAACTTCAGAAAAAAGATTCGTTTGAATAAAGCGTAATTCTTCGGCTTCTTTACTTGTAAGAAGCCGTTTTGCATTTTGCCGTGCTACCTCCAAAGCAGCAGAACTAATATCCGCAAGGGTGAACTTTGGAAGTTTTTCTGAAGGAATTTTATAATCATTTATAAGCGAAAGAAGAACAGAAATAGCAATGCAGCCACTTCCTGTGCACATATCGCAAATTGAAAGAATAATATCCGGGTGTGCTTCCATTTTTGCAATAATTTCATCGATTGCGTTTTCTACAAGGATTTCTGTATCTGGTTTTGGAATTAAAACGTCAGGCGAAACAACAAAATCGTAGCCATAAAATTCTTTATGTCCTGTAATGTAAGCAATGGGAAGCCCGGTTTTTCGTTTTTCTATTGCCTTTGTAAGAAAAGCAAGTTGTTTTTCAGAAAGATTTTCATCTGAATGCATTAAAAGCCAAGTTTTGTTTTGTTTTAATGAATATTCCAAAAGAACGTTTACATCTAAACTTGCACTTGGAGAGTTAGTAAGATTTTTTATTGCAGTTTTTTTAAATTCTTGGATTGTCATAAAAAGGGGTTTTAGGGGGTTTCCCCTAGGAGAAGGGGTAGGCAGCAACGTAGTGCTGCCGAGGGGAAGACTTTCCCCCTTATATCCTTCTAAAAGATTTTAAGTTATTCGCCTAAAGTTGTAATGTCGGCTTTAAGCTGTTCTTCTTTTGCATAAACGTTTAAGGCGTCAAGCATACCGTCCATTTCGCCCATCATAAACGAAGGAAGATTGTGCTGGCTGTAATTTATGCGGTGGTCTGTAACACGATCCTGCGGATAGTTGTAAGTACGGATTTTTTCGGAACGGGCACCTGAACCAACCATACTAGAGCGGGCGGCTGCACGTTCTGCCTGCTTTTTGCTTTCTTCTAAGTCGAAAAGTCTTGCACGAAGTACGCGGAATGCTTTTTCTTTGTTTTTAATCTGCGATTTTTCGTCCTGCTGAATTACAACGATTCCTGTAGGAATATGTGTAAGGCGAACTGCTGAGTCGGTTGTGTTTACGCACTGTCCGCCAGGACCGCCGGCACGCATAACGTCAATGCGAACATCGCCCGGCTTTATTTCGATTTCTGTTTCTTCGGCTTCTGGTAAAACTGCGACTGTTGCAGTAGATGTTTGAAGGCGTCCCTGCGATTCTGTTGCTGGAACACGCTGAACTCTGTGAACACCGGATTCCCATCGCAACGTTCCGTAAACAAATTTGCCGCTTATAGATGTTACGATTTTATTAAAACCGCCAACTTCTGTTTCCTGCTGTTCCATAACTTCGTACTTCCAGCCTTTGCGGTCGGCAAGATGGCAGTACATTTCCCATAAATCGCGGACAAAAAGCGTTGCTTCATCTCCGCCAGCAGCAGAGCGTATTTCTAGGATAATGTTTTTTTCGTCAAGCGGGTCTGGGGGAACGAGTTTAAGTTTAATTTCTTCTTCTAGTTTTGGCTGTTCTTCTTCCAGCGATTTTAATTCTTCGCGGGCCATTTCTTTCATTTCAACGTCGTCTTCTGCGGTAATCATTTCTTTTGCGTCTTTAATGCCCTGCAGAACTTTTTTGTATTTTGCGTAAAGTTCGCTTAATTCTGAAAGATAGCCGTTTTCACGCATTGTGTCTTTGTATTTTTTTTGATCTTTAACAAGGTTCGGGTCAAGAACCATTTCCTGAACAACTTTGTAGCGGTTTTCGCATTCTTCAAGTTTTTTAAGTAAATCCATAAAAAAAATATACTGAATTTTTGAGTATGTATCAATTGCACATATCTGTAGCAAATTAGAAAGACGCTGAATGCGTTTTTTGTATTTGTTTAAAGGCAGAAAATGACTTGGGCGACCAATGAAATTATCTCGTTACACAAAAAGCGTCGTTCGTTTTAAGATTTTTACATGATTTATTCTGCTTACAGAAAAAATCTTTGTTTCTTCTGAATCGTCAATCTGCATTTTAAGAATGCTGTCATTAGTCTGTTTTACTAGTGAAATCGGCTTTCCTAAAAATATATCCAGTTTTTTAGGGTTTTCTTCGTTTTGAAGTGTAATTTCAACCATATCAGAATGTTCAATTGCATTATCAATAAGATGAACTTTTGCCGGAAAATTAACTCCGTCGGCCTCAAGAATTTCTGTCCGCACGTTTTCCGCTTTTATCTGGTCTTTAGAAAGAATGATGTTTCGCTTTATTCTGCTTGTAAGACATTCTTTTTGCTGGTCTGTAAGGTTTAATGTTTCAAGATAAGATAAAAACTCATCCTTTATTTTTTCTGCATAGTCCGAAGTTTCTGTATTTTGACTTTTAGGAGTGCTGATAAAAAAGGTTGGCACATATTTTTGATTAGTTTCTACTTTTGGAAAATCCAAAACCTCTTTTTCTGTCTTAAAATTTTCTGTTTCAAAAGAGATTTCAAGTGCATTTCCCTTTAAAAAGTCTGATGGGTCTTGGTTTTCAGGGATATTTAAAAGAAAAATGCCATCTGCAAGTTTTTTTGCAATTAAAGATGACAAAATCTTGCTTTTTTCTATAATCCGCTGCTTTTTTTCATCTACTTTTAAAACGTAGCCTTTGTATAAAATTGCAGAATTATAGGAATTATTCCACTCTTCTATGTTCATAATAAGGTTTTGTGGCAGGCTGTATGCACTGTATTGTAAAAGCAATTCCGTTATTCTTTGTGCGGTGTAACCTTTGCTGAATGCACGCAAAATAGATGTTTTAGAGATTTCGTATTCGCTTACAACGTTAAAAGATTTTATGCTTAAAAAATCTACGAGCGGTAAAAGTTCGCCAAGCGAAAGGCCGGAAAGAATCACAACGCTTGTTCCAGCATTAATGTTTAAGATTCCTTTTTTTTCTTTTGACTGAACGGCGAGTGCGTTTTCACTGTATTTTTCAAATATCTTTCCTGGAACAACGACGGCTTCTCCATTTTCATCTTTTCCGATTTCTTTTAAAAGACCAAAAGATAAGGCGTTTTTTAATATTGAATCGATTACGTCTTCGGTTATGTTTTCCGTGGAAGTGTTTCGGTAAGAATCAAGCATTCTTGAAAATCTTGATACGCTTAGACCAGAAGGTACTTCTTCGCTTTTGTGTTTTATTAAAAATGCTATTTTAAAAACTGAAGAAAGTGATAATCCTTCTTTTGGAATAGAAAAAATTGTGTCTAAAAGTAGTTGTGTTTGGCTTTGCAGCCCCGAACGGCTTAGGCGAACTACTGAACTTGAAGCAATGTATGCGTATTGGGCAAGTTCATCAAGTTCAGAAAACTTTTTGAATTTTTCTGTGTCAGCGGAAAGTTTTTTTTCTTCTGCTTTTATAAGTCCTAAATTGATGAACGAAATTAAAAGTTTTTCAAGATATTCTGAATTGTTTGTAAAAATTAAAGAAAGTTGGTCTACGTTCTTTTTTCGTATTTCTAAAGTGTTTTTGCATAAATCCGGATTTTCTAAAATGTAGGAATAAAAGGCTGCAATAAAATCTGGGGAAAGGCAAAATGAATCGTCGTAATTGTGTTCTGCAAGAACTGGTAACGGTGTTAAAAACGATGAATCTATAACGCTTTCTAAGGTTTCTGTAAGAAGCGGATTTAAATCGATAACCATTTTGTTAGATGGCACATCGATATAAGAATAGATTATAAGTCGTTCGGTTAAGTTTATAAGGTTTGAAAAAAGTTCCGAAATCGAAAATTCCTGCTTAAAAAAATCAAATAAGTTTTGTTTTGTGCAATTTTTAATCTTGCTTATTGCCGTAATTATTTTTTTGTCGGACTCTGAAAGGTATGCAAGAATTGTTTTTTTAGATTCTTCTTTTCTAAAAATTGAGCTTAACTGTTCAATAAGATTATCTTTGTTGTATGGAGTGTGTATTTCGCCAAGATACGTTTTTATTATGTAAAAAAATTGTTCATCTTCCATTGTTGAAAGTGCTTTTCGCCAACGGATTATGTTTTGAGTTTTTTCGTTTTGTCTTTGGTCAATCATATCTGCTCCAGGTTTTTGCAATTTGGATTTTCGTTCAGTTCGTCAAGGTCTGATTTTTGTGTGTAACGGATTATTCTGTAGGAATATCCTTGTTCTGCAAGAAATTTTTGACGGTTCGAGCCAAAATCTTCTTCTACTGTGTTGCGTGTAATAAGCGTAAAGAATCGGCTGGTGCGTTCTTTTGGGCGTAAGATTCTGCCAAGCCGCTGGGCTTCTTCCTGGCGGCTTCCGAATGTGCCGCTAACTTGAATTGCAATTGAAGCGTCTGGCAGGTCAATTGCAAAATTAGCAACTTTTGAAACTACAAGAACTTTTATTTTTCCTTCCCTAAAATCCTGATAGATTTTGTCGCGTTCTGCATTCGGCGTTTTTCCTGTGATAATTGGTGCATCAAGTTCTTTTGAAAGTTCAGAAAGCTGTTCAATGTATTGGCCAATTACAAGAATTTTATCCTGCGGATAAAGTGCGATTAGTTGCTTTGTTATTTCGATTTTTACAGGGTTTTCGCTTGCAAGTCTGTGTTTTATTCTTGCCTGAGAAACTGCGTATTCAATTTCTTTTGATTCTGGTAAATCAAGTCGGACTTCTACACATTCGGCTTTTGCAATCCAGTGATTTTTTTCAAGTTCTTTCCACGGAACATCGTAGCGTTTTGGGCCTACAAGACTAAAAACGTAGCCTTCACAACCGTCTTCCCGAACTAGTGTTGCAGTAAGCCCTACCCGTCGAATTGCCTGAAGTTCAGAAACGACTCTAAAAACTGGTGCTGGAAGCATATGAACTTCGTCATAAATTATAAGTCCCCAGTTTCTTTCTTTAAAAATTGAAAAATGCGGATATGGCCCGTCTTTTTCTGGTCGCCATGTTAAGATTTGATACGTTGCAACTGTTACTGGTGCAAGCGTTTTGTTTTCGCCTGTATATTCTGCAATTTGTTCTTTTGTAAGGTTCGTTTTGTCTAAAAGTTCATTAATCCATTGATGAACGGCAGAAATATTTGTTGTTACAATCAGCGTGCTCGTTTTTAGAATGTTCATTATGTTCATTCCTACGATTGTTTTTCCGGCTCCACATGGTAGGACAATCGTTCCAAAGCCTGTTCCCGGCCCCATATTTCCAACGAGTGCGTCAGCGGCTTCCTGCTGATATTTTCTAATTTCAAATGGTTTTCCACTTCTTGTTGTTTGTAAAAGGCTAAAATCCAATGGTTCGCCATTTTTAAGCTGGATTTCATCTTTTACCGGCCACAACGATTTTAAAAGTATTTGTTTTATTGTGCCGCGGTCTGTAAGTTTTAATTTAAAGCAATGTTTTTTTTCTTCCTGTGAAATTGTAAGACCTTCTTGGTTTACACTTTCATCAAATTCGCATTGTTCAAGAAGTTTTTTAACTTGAGGATTAGCGGCAATTTCTAAATAAACGGCTCGGGATTCTGTTATAAGGTAAAGATACTGTTCAAGAACAAACTTTGCTTCTTTTTTTTCTTTGCTATCTGTTTGGTTTGTTTCTTTTACAACATCTTGAGTTTTTAGGGGAACTTTTTCCTCTGGACCTGGAACAAGTCGTAATTTTCCAAAGCGTTCTGCTGTTTCTTTTATCCACATAACAATGGACTGCGGAACATCATAACGGGAATATTTTTCCAGTGCGTCTATTGCGTTTTGTGCTGTAAGCCCTGCACTTGCGGAATTCCATAATGACAAAGGTGTAAGTCTGTATGTGTGCAAATGTTCAGGGGAACGTTCAAGTTCTGCAAATGGAATAAGAGCGTTTCTACATTCGTTTGCCAATGGAGCATGAACGTCTAACAAAAGGGTGCGGTCGCCTTGTACAATTAAAGGATTTTCCAAATTCATAGTTGAATATTTTATATCATACGCAAAAAAGGCTCAATTATCTGTGAAGTAATAATGGAAGTAATCCGATTAATAAAATATGACTGATTTTGGTTTTAATATAAAATCTTTTGCAATAACGATTTTGGCGTTTTTTTTATTATGTCTTCTTCCTATAAAATGTTTTTCTCAAAGTAAATTGAGCGAAGCAGAATCTAGAGTTTGCCGCGAAAAACTTGTTGAAGAAGCAAAAAAATATGTTGGTTCGCCTTATGTTCGCGGTTCTACAGGGCCAGATTCTTTTGATTGTTCAGGCTTAGTTTATACGGTTGCAAGGAATTCAATAGAGTTTCAATTACCTCGCACTGTAAAAGCGATGTACAGTTATGTAAAAATTATTCCATTAGATAAGATTGAAAAAGGTGACCTTGTATTTTTTAAAACAACTGGTGACGGTTCAATAAGTCATGTTGGCTTATATATTGGAAAAGGTCAGTTTATTTCTGCGGTAAGCGACGGACCGAATACCGGCGTAATTGTTTCTTCGCTAAAAGAAAATTATTGGAAAACTCATTACGCCTCATGCGGAAAGTTTCTAGCTTCTGCAAATTACGAAGAATCTGAACTTTCTGAAAATGACAAAAATACTTTAAAAGTTGCCTCTTATAAGGGTTCTTCTTCTAAAACTTCATCTTATAAGCGTAATTCTAAATCTTCTGTTAGCGATAATCTTTATCTTATGGGAACTCTTACAACGGATTGGTCGCTTTTTACTACAGAACAATTTATGCCTAATTTTAGAGGTCTTTCTAGCGAAGTTGATATTGTTTACGAAGGAAAAACTTTTTCGCCTGGAGCAGGCTTTATGTTCCGCTGGAATTATGGAGTCGGCTCTTTGCAGCTACCGGTAATATTTTCGCTGTTTTTTGGTGATTATGTTCGGGCTTATGCTGGGCCTGTATTTACAATTGGAAGTTGTAATCTTCCTGGTAATGATAAAGAAATTAAACCATCGATTTTTCCTGGAGTTCTTGGCGTAACGTTTAATACTCCTTCACTTACAAAGGGAAGCGTAAAAGTTCAGGTTATTCAGGATATTTGCTATTCAGTTTTTAATAATACTTCTAATGCAGCGTTATCGCCGTTGGAATCTTTTTCTGCCGGACTTGAATTTTGTACTGGCGTGCGTGTAACATTTCCAATGAAAAGTTTTTTTAGAAAGTAGAAGGTTATTAAAATGATTTATAAAAAATGTAAAACTTTATTTTCTGGCATTTTTGCTTTGGGCGTTACACTTGCGTTTTGTTTAGTTTTTTCTTCCTGCGAAAATGAATTAGTAATTCAAGGCGATGAATCTGGTGTAAAGTTTGAATACAATGTTTCTTCTGCAAATAAGATTATGGAACTCTTTTCTGCATTTTCAGGTTCAGAAGAATCTTATGTAATTTCTGAACAAGAACTTTCTGATTTTTTTACCGATGCAGGTTTTGAAAATATTAATGCAAAAGTTCAAGATAGCGGAACTTTTTTTGTAAACGGAAGATTTTCGCAAACGGCACAAGATGCATTTTCTAAAAGTGGAATAGTTTCTGTAAAAAATAACAATTTATCGTTTACGTTGAATAAAGAAAACATTCTTGAATTTTACGGTTATTTGTCACAGGATTTGCAAAGTTACATTGATATGTTTATGGCTCCATCTTTTACAGGCGAACAAATGACAAACGATGAATATTTAGAACTTATTTCGCAAGTTTATGGCGAGCCTTTTGCAAATGAACTTAAAGATTCTGTTTTAAAGCTAAAAATTACTTCATTTAAAAAAATGCAAAAAACATATTCATTAAAAATCATAGATATTCTTAACTTGCAGGATGAACTGATTTTTTAAGCAAAGCAAAAAATGAAAAACAAAATATTAAGTGTTCTGTTTTTATTTTTTTCGATTAATTGTTTTTCTTACACAGGAATAATGAGTGGAGAAAAAAACTTAAAAATCAATAAAACAGAATATTTTGACATTATTTATTCACAAGATTCAGTTTATACAGCAAATCTGATTTTTGAAAATGCTGATTCAATTTATTGTGAACTTGCAAAAAAGTTTAATCTAAAAAATAGATTCAGGCTTCCTGTTGTAATTTCGGCAAATCAAGATGAGCATAATGCATATTTTTCTACATCTCCATTTAATCATATTGTAGTTTACGACACTGTTTGTTCTACAAGCCTTGCAGTTTTTTCAGATGAAGTTCTAAATACTTTCAGGCACGAACTTATCCACGCGATTACTTATAATCTTAGAAATGATTTTTGGGCGGGTTTTGATAAAATCTTTGGCGATTTTTATAATCCAGCTCTTCTTACTGTAACAATGGCTTTTGCAGAAGGTGCTGCCGTTAGCGTAGAAAGTGATTTTGGCGAAGGAAGAATAAATAATGAATATTCACTTCAAATATTAAAGCAGGCAAAGATTCAGGGAAAGTTTCCAAAATATTCAGAAATTCAAGGTTCACTGGATATATATCCTTCTGGGAATGTAAGTTATATTTTTGGCGGAGCGTTCTGTTCGTACCTTATTCAAACTTATGGAATGCAAAAATATGCAGACTTTTGGTACCGTTTAGTTAATTTTAAGAATCTAACTTATTTTTCTTGTTTTAAAAAAGTTTATGGCTGTTCTATAAAAAAGGCGTGGAAAGATTTTTACGATAGCATTCAAGTTCCCGAAAGTTGTTCAAATCCCTTAGAAAATAATTGGATAAACGAAATTGATTTTAAGAATAAACCTTCACTTTATAGCTATCTTACAAGTGCTGGTAAAAAATATTTTTATTATGACAACTGTAAAAATACGGTAAATTGCGTTTTTAATAAAAAATCAAAAGTTTTGCATAAACAGTCTGACGTTACTGCTCTTTCAGTTTCAAAAGATGAAAGATTTTTAGTAGAATCGTTTTCGTCTTCAAAATATTCTGTTCCCAAAAATAAAGTTCAAATCTTTGATTTAGTAAAAAAATCTGTTTGGGTTGTACCAGAAAAAAGTCTACGGGACGCAACTATCGTTTGCTTAAACGGTGAATATTTTTTGTGTGCAGTAAAAACTTCTTCAGCGTTTTCCACATTAAAAATCTATAAATTAGAATTAAAAAACAATAAACTTTGTGGAATAACTTTATATTTTGAAGAAGAATTTTTACCAAACCAGCAGATTTTTAGTCTTGAAGGAACTTGTTCAGGTAAACTTTTTTATATTTTAAAGGATTCGCTTGATTTTTCTATTAATCAATTTGATTTAATTACAAAAGAAACTAAAAATTATTCACCATCACAAAAAAATCTTGTCCTTTTGGGATTAAATTTTTATTCATCAAATGACGCAGATGAAAAAACAGAACTTTTATCTTTTTCGTATGCAAAAAAAGGAACAATGCCACGTTTTGGCTTTATTGAACTTAATAAGAACGCAAAGTTCAAACTTTGCCAAAATGATATTTCTGGAGGAATTTATTTTCCGTGCATTTTACAAAAAGATAAAATTGTTTTTGTCAGCAATTTTTTTATGGATTCAAAACTTTATTACGGTGATTTTTCATCATTAAGTTTTAATGAATTTTTAATAAACGCAAAAACTGTAAATGATAAAAAAGAAGTGCAAAATGCAAAAAATAATGATTTTATAACAAACAGCAAAAACTTTTCTGCTTTAAAATATAGTTTTTCGGGCCCACGCGGAACAATTCTTCCTATTGGGGCTTTAAGCACGTATACAAATGAAAGTCTTACTTCGCTAAAAGAAACTTTACTTCCGCTTGGGCTAACTTATGTTTCTTCTACGCCTTGGACAAATCCGATTTGGTACGTTAGTGCAGGTTATAATCTTTTTACAAACTCTGAAGGGCTAAAGTTTTTTATAAACGGAAGTTCCCTCACGAATCTTTTTAATTATTCTGCTTCAACTCAAATTGAATTTGATAAAAAAGGCTATAAACAAGTCTATGGAAACCTTAATCTTTCAGGAAAACTTCCGCTTTTATATACAACATATTTAAAACTTTCAAACTCTAGTACGATTTTAGAGGGAAGGCAAAGCGAAACCTCTTTTTCTAATAAAAAAATTGAAACTATTTATGATTATTTTGGAGCCTTAAAAACTAGCGAAAAAGAATATTTGTACTTAAAAAATAAAACTTCCCTTTCACTTGGAAATATAAGTAAAGACGGTATTGGATATTTTGATTATTCTGGAGTTCAACTTACTTGTGCAGTTGATTTTAACCGATTTTCGCTTGCAGATAATTTTAACCGCTCTCTTGATTTTAATAATGTTTCCATTGATTTACTGATGAAAAAAAAGATTATTCTTCCAATAACAATAGAAACAGTTTTGTTTCCTACTGAAAGTTACAGCATTGCAGGAATGGCAAAAGTAATTCTTTTTAATTATGAGATTCAAAAATCAACAAATATTTTGCCGTTCTTTTATGCAAACCGTTTTACACTCAGTTCTTATTACGTTGCAAAAATTAAAGACAATGTTACTTCTTGGGGAATAAAAGATTTAAAAACGTATTTTGAACACATAAAAGATGGAAAAACAGAATACAACGATGAATTAAACGTTTCGGCCGCCTTTAGTTTTACACCAAACATTGGCGGCCTTGCCAGAAACAGTTTTATGTTCACTGTTACTGGAGAAGCAAAATATAGATTTTTTCCTGCACAAAACCAAAAATGCTTTAGTTTAAGTGCAGGAATAGGTTCAAACCTTTCTATTTAAATATAAATAGAAGAACTATTCAATTTTAAGGAATGCTTTATAACCATTGTATGCCTGCTGAATGTCTTCGCAAGAAGTAATTTCCCAAGGTGCGTGCATACTTAAAACAGAAACGCCAGCATCCAAAACATTCATTCCATATTTTGCAGCAAGGTATGCAATTGTTCCGCCACCACCCTGATCTACCTTTCCAAGTTCAGCCATTTGATATTTTACGCCGGCAGTTTCCATTGTAGAGCGAACTTTTGCAATAAACTCAGCATTACAGTCGCTTGCTCCACTCTTTCCACGGCTTCCCGTGTACTTATTAAATACAAGCCCACCGCCAAGGAAAGAGGCATTATTTTTGTCGTAAAGACCAGCATTTAATGGGTCAAAAGCAGCATTTACATCACTAGAAAGCATATTGCAGTTTGCAAGGCAGCGGCGTAACGTTAGGTCACTGTAAGAACCAGGAAGACGAGCGATAATTTCCGCAACAGAATTTTCAAACATATGAGAATCCATACCAGTTGCACCTACGCTACCAATCTCTTCTTTATCAACGCATAAACAGCAGCTAGTTCTTTTTCCTGGTTTTGAATCCATAAGAGCGGCAAAAGAAGTAAACGCACAAGAACGGTCGTCCTGGCCGTATCCCATAATCATTGAGCGGTCAAGACCACAATCACGTGCATTTCCAGCTGGAACGATTTCCAATTCTGCAGATTCAAGGTCTTTTTCTTCTATACCAAGCATATCTTTTAGGATTTTAATAACGATTTTCTTACTTGTAATCTTTTCTTCTTTTTTCTTCTTTTTATCTTTTTCTTCTTTTGATTTATCTTCTTTTTTAATGTAATAAGAGCCAAGAAGAACGTCTAAATCTTCGCCTTTTACAATTTCAGAAGCATTGCGTTTCATCTGTTCCTGAGCAAGATGTGGCAAAATATCAGAAATGCAGAAAACCGGGTCATCAGGATTTTCGCCAATATTTACTTTTATAGTTTTGCCGTCTGTTTTGCAAATTACACCATGAAGAGCAAGCGGAAGCGTTACCCACTGATATTTTTTAATGCCACCGTAGTAATGTGTATTCAAATATGTAATGCATTCATTTTCATAAACTGGGTTTTGTTTTGCATCCAAACGAGGAGAATCAATGTGTGCTCCAAGAATGTTCATTCCGTTTTCAATATTTTCCGTGCCAATTAAAAAGAGGGCGATAGCTTTATTCATTTTTTGAATATAAACTTTATCTCCTGGTTTTAATTCAGAATATTCTGAAATGTCTTTGTAGCCACGAGCCTTTGCGTCTTCAATAATCTTAGAAACGCATTCTCGTTCAGTTTTTCCCTTGTTTAGAAAATCTTTGTAATTTTCAACAAGCTTTTCACCAAGTAATACAGTTTTTGCAGTTCTTGCCATTTATTTTTACTCCATATATTTATTTATATTATTTTAAAAGTTCAAAAATCTGAAAAGCGGAATCAACAATGTTCTTTGCTCCGTGTTCCTGTAAAAAGGCTCTTCCCCTAAAGCCCCAGCTAACGCCGATAAAATCAAGACCTGAGTTTTTTGCAGTTTGAATATCAACGTCGCTATCGCCAATGTAGATTGCATCTTTTTTTTGAATATTAAAGATTCTTAAAATCTCATTTACTGAATCTGGGGCAGGTTTTGTCCTTAATCCTTCTTTTTGACCTACGATTAAATCAAAAACGCCGTTAAAGTATTTTTTGCCAAGTTCCTGAGCGGCTTCGTCGGCTTTGTTTGTGCTGACGGCAGTTTTTATTCCACAAGCCTTTAATTGTTTTACAAGTTCTTCTATTCCGTCATAAGCGGTTGTGTTATCTGCACTGTGAAATTCATAATATTCAAGAAAAACTTTATAAACTTTGTTAATTTGCTCTTCGCTTGTGCCAGCTGGAACAGCACGTTCAATAAGTTTTTTAATTCCGTTTCCTACAAAAAGCCGGACTTCTTCCAGTGTTCTAGGCGGAAAATTAAACTGTTCAAGCGAATAATTCGTTGCATTCTTTAAATCTTCAAGCGTATTCAGGATTGTTCCATCCATATCAAAAATAACCGCTTTGTATTTCATTTAATGCCTCCAGCCTTATACAAACAGAACCTTAAAATCTTTGCAAAGATGTTGCGACGCAAGTCGACCAGTTGTAACCGCAATAGGAAGCCCGCCCGGCATCATTGTACGTTGCCCTGCAAAATAAAGATTTTTTACACTTTTTGATTTTATTGGTGCATTAAAACCCATTGTTCCAGGAAGCCAAACGCTCATCCAGCTGCCTTCAAAAGAAGAGCAATACCTTTCATAAGTCAAAGGAGTTGCAACGTCAAATACTTCAACATTATCTTTGATTTCTGGAATGTACTTTTCAAGTTCACTAATGAACTTTTCTGCAAGTTCCTGTTTTTTTGCTTTATAAGTGCCGTCTTCTTTTGCCTTTTTCCAAAAGTCATAACTATTACCTAAAAGAAGGCAAGTTACAGAAGTTGAACCTTCCGGTGCGTGATTTTTATAAAGAGCATAATTATTAATTCTTAAATGTCCAAATTCCAAGCCACCAGCGGTAAAAGGCTCTTTAAGCGGAAGTACCATACATTTAGGATATTTTGAAAGATCAGCCTTTACGCCAAGAGCAACAAACATATTTTGCTCGGAAACAACGCATTTTTTCATTTTTGAAATCCATTTTTCTTTTAACGGAATCTTAAACAAATCATCAACTGCTTTTCGTGTGTCCTGAGTAATTATTACAGCGTCTGCCATAAATTTTTCGCCGTTTGCAACAACGCCTATAGCCTTCCCATTTTCTACAAGAACTTCTTGTACAGCGTGCCTGTACATTATCTTTCCGCCAAGACTTTCAAATGTATCTGCAATATTTTTGGAAAGCCTGAGCGAGCCGCCTTCCGGGTAACCGCAATCACCGCTAGAAAAAGATGCCAGTGTATAAATAAAAGAAAGAGCATTGTATCTGTAGCCGATAACAGAAAGAAGCAATTCCTGAATGTTTTTGTTCTTAAACTTTTTTACATAATCAATATATGACATTTTTAAGAGCGGAAGAATTCTAAAAGCAACAGGAGTCATTTTTAAAAGTTCAGAAAGACTAGGCTTTTTAGGCGATTTAGTTTTTAGTCCGCAAACGTCAGAAATGACCATATGCACACCAAGAAACGCTTTTACATCAGAGTGTAGGCGTTTTATCATCTTTGAATCTTCAGGCGAATATTTTAAAAACTCATCGCAGGTTTTATTAATATCACGGTAAAGATTTAAGAGTTTTCCATCTTCAAGTGTAAGAGTATAGATAGGGTCACGGTAAAAAATCGGATTATTTTCTTTTAATGCACCAACTTCGTGCCAGACTTTATTTAACGTAAGTTTTTCACTAGAACCTGTAAGCCAGTGCATTCCACCTTCAAAAAGATAGCCTTTTCTTGACCAGCTTGTGCAAAGTCCGCCAGGAATAATATGCTTTTCAAAAATAGTTGTTTCAAAACCAGAACGTTGTGCATAAACACCAGCAGAAAGTCCAGAGATTCCTGCACCAATAATAATTACTTTTTTAGCCATTTTGTAAATTATAACATAGTTTAGATATTTTGTTCACGTATATATATTTTATTAGGTTTTGCAGTTTCTTTGTATAGGGGGGTAAATTCTCAGTGAGGTTTAGGTAAATTCTCAGTGAGAATTCCCTAAAAAGCCTTTGAGAATTTTTAAAAAGCCAAAGGCTTTTTAGGCAAAACTCAGTGGCTTTTTACCCAAAACTCACTGAGAATTTAGTCAAAAGCCAAAGGGTAAGAATTCGTGTATAGTAGTAGTTTTTATCGATTGTATAAAAACCGCCTACGCTTTTATTGATTTGCTAAAAAAACAGATTTTTGCTATAGTTTTTTTATGAGCGAAAAAATTGAAAAATGTCCTTGTGGTTCAGGAAAAAAATATTGTGAATGTTGTGAACCAATTATTAAAGGTACTGAAAAAGCCAGTACTCCAGAAGCATTAATGCGTGCAAGATACTCTGCATACGTAACACACGAAATTGATTTTATTGTAGATTCTTGTAAAGAAGGCGAAGGAATTGCTGATATTGATAAACAGGCAACAGAAGACTGGAGCCGCGAATCTACATGGCAAGGTTTACACATTTTAAAAACCGAAACAAAAGATGATGAAGGTGTTGTTGAATTTATAGCAGATTACACAATGAATCATTTAGTTGAACACCATCACGAAATTGCAGGTTTTAAGAAAATTGACGGCGAATGGAAATATGTTGCCGGAAACATCATTACAGAAACTGTAAAACGCGACGGTGCAAAAATCGGCAGAAACGATCCATGTCCTTGTGGCAGCGGTAAAAAATATAAAAAATGCTGTGGTAAATAAACTGGATTCTATTAAAAATGTCTGAAAAAATCATAACCGGCTTTCATGCAATAGAAGAACGTGTTTTAAAAGCAAAGGAAAGTAAAGATAATTCTGAACGAACAGGAATGCGCCTTGTTTATAGCAAACCTGGTCCAAGAGTTAAAAAGATTTTAAATTCCGCAAAAGAAGCAGGAATTCCTTGCTCCGTAGGTAGCGATAAAGATTTAGACTTAATGGTAAAAAACTTACCTGAAACAAGTCGGGATCATCGTGGAATTGTTCTTTGCGTAGCCGGTGAAAATTCAAAAGCCAAGAATTTTGTTGATTTTGATGAATGGTTAAATGCCGCCAGTGCAAAGCCCCAAGATGAAAAACAAGTCGTAGTTATTCTTGATTCAGTTACAGATCCGCATAATGCTGGTGCAATAATCCGCAGTTGTGACCAGTTTGGTGCAAGTCTTGTCATCTTTCCAGAACGCCATGGAGTAAAAGATATTGAAGCAAACGAAGTTATTGCACGCAGTTCTGCCGGTTCTGTTGCATGGGTTCCAATCTCGATTGTAAATAATCTTGTTCGTTCTGTTCAAAGATTAAAAGAAAATGGATTTTGGGTATACGGAGCAGACGCCGGCGGAGAAAACGTTACAAAACTAAACTTTGCAGCCCGAACTGTAATTGTTATGGGTAGCGAAGGTTCTGGAATGGGGCGTCTTTTAAAATCTGAGTGCGACAGCATTGTTTCTATTCCAACTTGTGGAAAAATCGATAGCCTTAATGTTTCTGTTGCTGCAGGAGTTTTGCTTTACGAATCTTACAGACAGAGTTTAACCTAAGGCTAAAGAATATAATCCAACGGCATATCCAAGAGCTAATCATTCGCTCTTTTAAAGAATCTTCCTATAATATCTTTTGATTGAAGCACATTTATAAAAGCGTCTGGGTCGGCTTTTCTAATTTCTTTTTCTAAAGAACCGCTTTCCTGTGAAGAAACTACAGTGTAAAGCATTTTGTGTTCAACATTCTTAAAGCAGCCTTTTCCTGTAAAAACAGTTGCATCATGGTTTGTTATTTCATGGATTATTTTATAAATCTGTTCATCCTTATCAGTAATGATTAAAAGAGTCGTTTTTTCGTATTTTTTATAAAGAACATTTAGAGCCTGTGTTGAAACATATTGAAAAATAATTGAATAAAGAGCAGCGTTCCAACCAAAAAGAAAACCAGCCGTAAGCAAAACTAAAACATTAAAGGCAAGAATATAATTCCATGCAGATTTTCCTGTTCGTTCGGCAATAAAGATTGCTATAAAATCTGTTCCGCCGGAAGAACTGCCTGCAAAAAGGCACATACTTATTGCGACTGCATTAAAAATTCCTCCAAAAATTGCACACAAAAGAATATCATCGGTAACAAAAAATCCTGGTATAAAATCTGTAAGCAAACCCGAAATAAAAATCATAACAACTGAGTAGAATGTAAATTTCTTTCCGATGAATAAAAAACCGATAATCACAGGAAAAATATTTAACGCATAAACAAGAACTGAATACGGAATATTTTTGCCGCTAAACTTTAATATTGCTTCCTGAATTAAAAGTGCAAGCCCAGTAAATCCACCAGGAAAAAGGTTTCCGGCGTGAACAAAAGTTTTTATATTCACCGCCATAATTACCGCACCAACAAAGACTAGCAAAAATCGTTTTACCTTAGACAAAAATACTTCATTACTCATAATAAAAATATAATAAAGATTTTTAATACTTTCTAATAGTTTCTATTTTTATTTTTGGAGTAAATAATGTATAATCAATTTCGACTAATCTGAAGTCGCACTCCAAAATAGTCGAAATATTTAAATTATTGCATTTTTTTTTTGTAAAACACTTCCGAATTTGATTTTTATTTGCGTTAAATATACGGAGGCAAAAAATG
>CAYZXM010000014.1:0-36123 GCA_964482455.1 uncultured Treponema sp.
TTATATAGCGCTGGCCAACCATTCCAGTTGCACCTAATACACCAACTTTTAATTTACCTGCCATAGTAATTCTCCATTTAATCTTTTTTATTTATTTGCTTTTTACAGCTTACATTCGTTAAGGGCATCCTTAATTATTTCTTTTGCCTTGTCGGTTACTTCTACAAGTGGAAGTCGAACACAAGGTTTGCAAAGACCGCGTACGCTCATTGCATATTTTATAGAAGTTGGATTTCCGTCTACGAATGCTGCTTTAAAGAATGGTAAAAGTCTGTAGTGGAATGCTCTTGCGGTTTCAAAGTCGCCTTTAAGTGCGGCGTGAACCATTTGTGTAACAAGGTCAGGTGTGTAGTTTGAAACTACGCTGAAAACACCGTCGCCACCAGCGGCTAAAAGTGGAAGTGTAAGACTGTCATCACCGCAGATTACAGAAAAATCAGGGTGAACGGATTTTATCTGAGCAATAACGTCCATCATCTGATTAATGTTTCCGCTGGCTTCTTTTACGCCGGCAATGTTCGGAAGATTTGCAATGCGGGCAAGGGTAGGTGTATCAATGTTTTTTCCTGTTCTTCCCTGAATGTTATAAACAATGATAGGGATTCCTACTTTTGAAACTGCTTCAAAATGACGGAAAATACCTTCGCTGCTAGGTTTGTTGTAATATGGTGTTACAACAAGTGCTGCGTCTGCACCGGCTTTTTTTGCTCTTTCGCAATAGCGTACTGCATCGCGAGTGCAATTTGACCCTGCACCAAGAATTATGTTTATTTTTTTGCCGGTTGATTTTTCAAAAGCTCTAACTTCTTCAAAAGCAACCTTAATAATTTCATCTTCTTCGTCTTCTGTTAAAGTTGGAGTTTCTGCTGTTGTACCTAAAGGAAGAATGCCATCGATTCCGCCTTCAAGCTGGCGTTTGACTAATGCTCTAAAACCTTCATAGTCTACAGATTCATCTTCGTGCATAGGTGTGACTAATGCTGTCATCGAGCCTGCAATCTTTGCCATACGTACCTCCATTAAAAATGTTCGAGTATTTTATATTGTGAAAGTATTGCACTTTTATAGCAAATATTCAATAAATCTGATAAATTCTGTTGTGTAAACAGATTTTTAATTTTTAAGTTCTAAAGCGAGGTATAAAAAAAATGGCCGGAAATACGTTTGGTACAATTTTTAGAATAACAACTTTTGGCGAAAGTCATGGTAATTCTTTAGGTGTAATTATAGATGGATGCCCAGCAGGAACTAAAATCGATTTAGAAAAGATTCAAAAAGCATTAGACAGACGAAAGCCTGGCAGTGCAATTAATGGAATAAAAAGTGCATCTGTAACTTCTAGAATTGAAGGCGATAAAGCAGAAATCTTAAGCGGAGTTTTTAATGGTGTTGCAGAAGGAACTCCAATCTCGATTGTAATAAAAAATACCAGTCAGCATTCAGGTGATTACGGAAATCTTGAAAATACTTTTAGACCAGGGCACGCAGATTTTACTTATGATGCAAAATATGGCACAAGAGATTTTCGTGGTGGCGGAAGAGCAAGCGGAAGGGAAACCGCTGCAAGAGTTGCCGCAGGTGCAATTGCACAAATGGTTCTTGAACAAAACGGTATTTTTGCAAAAGCATACACATTAAAAGCTGCTGGAATAAAAGCAGAAAAGATTGATTTTTCACAGATTGAACAAAACTCAATGCGATGTCCTGATAATGATGCTGCAAAAAAAATGGAAGCAAAAATTGAAGAACTTAAGAAAGACGGCGACAGTACAGGTGGAATAATTGAATGTGTTGTAAAAGGCTGCCCTGCAGGTCTTGGGGAGCCGGTGTTTGATAAACTTGATGCAGAATTGGCAAAGGCAATGCTTTCTATTGGAGCTGTAAAAGGAATTGAGTTTGGCTGTGGTTTTGATTGTGCAGACCTTACGGCTAGCGTAAATAATGACAAAATGTACATAAAAGATGGAAAACCAGCATTTGAAACTAATAATTCGGGTGGAATTCTTGGTGGAATTTCTAATGGAAACGATATTTTGTTTAGAATTGCGGTTAAGCCTGTTCCAAGTATTTTTAAAACTCAAAAAACAGTTTGTAAAGAAAACGGTGTTTATAAAGATACAGACCTTACAATAAAAGGCCGGCACGATGTTTGTCTTTGTCCGCGTATTGTGCCTGTTGTAGAGGCTATGACGAATCTTGTTCTGCTTGATATGCTTTTAAGGAATAAAAATGCAAAAGCTTAAAAAGTTTATAAAAAACATATCAGCAAAAATAACAAAAAAGACTTTCTGCGTTTGTGCAATTACTGTTGCAGGTGCTTTTTTGCTTTCGTTTTTTATAACAATCGGTTTTCGCATGGTAAAGTTTTGTAAACTTCCTGAACTTTCGGAACTAGATGCAACTCAAGAAGAGTTTTTAAATATCGTTCTTGATAATGCATATCCTGAACGGACAAAGGTTTTGCATCCTCTTTTTTTTGATATGCAAAAACCTTCTCTTAATGTTTTTGCAGAATCTGCGATTGCTGTGAATCTTCAAACTGGTTCTATACTTTACGAAAAAAATGCAGACGAAATAATTCCGCCGGCAAGTATGACAAAACTTTTTGTAATGTATGTAATAATGGAAGAAATTGAAAAGGGAAATGCTTCTTTTAGCGATATTGTTCCGCTTCCGCCAGAAACTTGGGCTTGCAATCAGCCTCCTCATTCTTCTTTAATGTTTTTGGGTAAAAATCAAAAAGTTACGTTAAAAGAAGTTATTACCGGGCTTGATGTTTGCTCTGGAAATGATGCGGCAACGGCAATCGCCCTTTATCTTTTTGGCGATGTAAACTCTTTTGTTCAAAAAATAAATGATCTTGCGGAATCTTTTGATTTAAAAAACACTCATTTTTATGATGCAAGCGGTTACAGCGAAAAAAATACTACTACTGCTCGCGAGATGGCGACTTTTGCTCGTTCGTACATTAACCGCTTTCCTAAAACTTTGGAAATGTTCCATTCTGTTCCAGGTTTTAAATATCCAAAAGAAATAAACCTTAGCCCGCAGGATAAAGTTTTGCCGACTCGTTTTCAGGATTTTTCAAATGGACTTCCAGCAAATATTTATATGCCGATTTATCAAAAAAATACAAATCCACTTTTGGGTATTTTGGAAGGTTGCACTGGATTAAAAACAGGCTATATAGAAGAAAGTGGTTATAATCTTGCTCTTACAGTAAAAAGAGAAAATATGCACGTTCTTTCTATTACAATGAAAGGTCCTGGCTCTACCGTTCAAGAAGGGCAGAATGGGCGTATTCACGACGGAAAAGAAATAATGGAATGGGCTTTTTCTACGTTTAAAAATTCAAATGAACTTACTGAATTAAAGAGTAAAACTGTTCCTTTATTTTGTTCAAAAGATTATTGTCAGGTAAATCTTATTCCTGCGTGGAAGCAGGAAACTGTGTGTATTCCGTTATTTAAAGCTAAAGATGCTGAAAATGTTTACAAAGAATTAAAAACTAACGTTGTTCTTCCTTCTTATTTAAAAGGAGAGATTCAAGCGGGTGCAGAATACGGAAAAATTGAATGGTATTTAAATGATACTTTGCTTTTAAGCGTTCCTTTTGTTGCAGATCGTCCTTCTAAAAAAGCCTGCTGGTGGATTTGTGCCGCAGACTTTTTTACTCGTAAGATTTTAACTTTCTTCTACTAAATTACGAAGCGGAACTATTTCATAACCTGCGTCAAGTATTGCACTAAGAAGAAGGTCAAGGTTTTCGTAAAGATAACTTTCTCTTGTTCCACTGGAAAGTCCGATTGTTACTGGAATTATGTTTTGTCCGCTTTCAAGCATTTTAAGGTAATATTCAATTAGCTCTGCAACAGAAAGATATTCGCCTTTTTTATAAACTGCGTCTTCCAGCGTAACAGAATCGCTTACACTAGATTTTACATCTACGTAAGTGTAGCCGGCTTTTTTTCCGTCTTGAATTATTTTTGGTGTAACAGAATAATGCGGTGCATGCCACAAAACTGAAAGTTCCTTGTCTGTAACGGCATTAAAATCATCTTCGTTTCTTGCAAGTCCACGGCGAATGTAATCTTCGTTTAAAATATATTCACTTCTTGTAAGTTCTGCTGTAGAAAAAAACATAGAAGCACATTCATTTCGGCTTAAAGAAATCTGTTTTGTTTCGTTTGGATAGCGACGGATAAATTCTCCATTTAAAAAGAATGTTCCAGTAACAAGATAGCGGTTCAATGTGTAAAGAACTGGCGTAAGGCCGTCTGCATTGTCGTAAGCGTCAAAAGCGAGTGCGGCTTTTTTTTGCTCAAAGTTCTGCGTTACGCTTTCTGGGTAAACTGGTTTTGTAACGGCTTTTCCAAAAAGAGTTCTAATGTAAAGTGCGTTTTCAAAAATTGAATTAGATGTTTTGCCACAAAAAAGTCTGTAACGACCGTTTCTTAAAATGTTTTCGCGTGGCAAAAAGCCTAATGGTTTTTCTGCCCAGCATTGATTTTTTATATCAAAAGAAGAATATTCGTCTTTTCCAATTTCTGCAACGATTTCGCCGTTATTCCAGAATCCGTTTACTGCTGAACTTACACAAAGAAGACTGTTTTCCTTTTTTAAGATATTCCAAAGTTTTATGGTTTGCTCACCGCCAAGCACTAGTGTTGAATTATCTTTCCATAAAAGCGAAACAATATTTTCGCCTTCTAATTGAGAAACTCTTTTCCAGTTTTTTGTGTCGTAAACATAAACTGTAGAACCTGAATAAAAAGCACAGTTTTTTCCATCAGGCGAAACGCAAGGACATCCTGAATCTGAAATGTCTAAGAATTTAGAAAGTTTTTTTTCAAGATGATAAACAGAAGATTTTATTTTTGAAGTTCCATACGGAAGGGAACGAATCCATACAATCGGCTGATTATTTTGATCCCATAAGATTTCGCTTTCTAAAAGAGATGCATTAAAATCAATGTATGGACCGGAATAAACAATATCAAGGTAATCAGAACTTATTCCTTTAAGTTTAAAATATGTAAAAATCTTTTTATTTTGTACTAAAACAAGTTTTGTAGCATCGTCGTTAACGCTAAAAACATCTTTATCCGCTCTAAAAGAAGCAGGAAGTCGCCCAGCAGTCTGGCCTTTTCCTATAATTCCAGAATAAAGACCTAAGGTATACAACTCTTTTGCATTAATTTTATAAACAAGGTCAGAGTCAATATAGATTAAGAATTTGCCGTCGCACCAATTTATTGAATTAATTGTTCCCTGTCCGATTTTTCTGAACTTTTCATCGGCTTCAACGCCACGAAAAACTGCATCAGGATTACAAAAATATACGAATCCATTTTTTGCATAAACAAGAACAGAGCCGTCGCTTGACCATTTTACTGGAACTTTTTCATAGTTAAACGAAGATTTTTCGTCAAGGCAGAATTCTTTTTTAGAATCTGCTTTTTTAAGCATAAGTTTGCCGCTTGCGTAGCCTGTTTTTTTTGTGTAGCAAAGCCATGTGCCGTCTGGGCTTACGCTCATTTTAGAAAGTCGCATTGAATTTACAGGGAGTGTTAAAGTTCTATTTTTCCATTCTATTGATTTTGTTTCTGTGTTAATCCAAGCCGTTCCGTATCTATTTCTAACTTGAAGATATTTTCCGCCTAAAATAAGTTCCATTTGTTCTGGAAAGCAGGTGAGCATTTTTGATGAAGAATCGTTAAAATCTACAGTTCCACCAGTTTCAGAATCTGTAATTTTTGCCTTAAAAAGTGAACGATACGAAAAAGTTCCTGGAAGTTCCTGCTTTATCGTATAAAGAATTTCATTATTTTCGTTTATGTCTGCATCGCCGAACTTTATTTTTGCAAAACAACAAAATCCTAGTAAAAGTAGGCTAAAAACGAGAATTGATTTTTTATAAAATCTTATATTTTTCATAATCGTTCCTTATTTTATAATGGAAAGCGGATCTACAAGTTTTCCATTTTTATATACCGTAAAATGAAGATGCGGACCTGTTGAATATCCTGTTGAACCTACAAGTCCGATTCTTGTTCCCTGGCTTACCCATTGACCTTTTTTTGCAAGAATTTTTGACATATGACCGTACAAAGTCTGGTAGCCGTCTGAATGATTTATAATTACGTAGTAACCAAAAACTGGCGAAACTCCTGAATAAGTAATTGTACCGCTGCAGGAAGCAACAATTGGCGTTCCTGTAGGACAAGCCATATCAATTCCAGTATGATTCGATTTTGCACCAGTAAAAGGGTCTGCTCTAGGGCCAAAGTGAGAAGTAAGCCTGTATTTTACTTTTATAGGATTTGTAAAAAGTTCACCCATTGCCTTTGCAAGTTTTTCTTTTTCCAATTTTGCACCAGGAATAAAAATTTGCTGACCGGGAATAAGAACAGAACTTTCAAGTTCGTTTATATCAAGCAAATCTTTTACGGAAACATTGTATTTTTCGCTAAGAGATTCCAAACTGTTTCCTTTTTGAACTGTGTAAAAAAGCCCGTCAATCGAAGGAATCTTTAATTTTTGGCCTGCACGAAGTTGTCTTACATTATCAATGTCGTTTACCGCAATTATAGTAGAAATGTTTGAAAGACCGAATTTTTTAGCAATAAGGCTAACTGAATCTCCTTTTTGAACTTTATAAGTTGTAAAAGTAACTGGTTCGGAAAAAAGTTTTTCTGTTTGAGTTTCGTTTTCCTGTGCATTTAAAAGCGTTCCGTCAGAAGAATATTCAACAGTTCCTTCTAATGCAAGTTTATTCATAAGGGAATTCAGTATAGACATTTCATATTCGTAGTTATTTTCAAGCGGCAAAACGCCAGCTTTAGAATTAAAATATTCAAATGCCTTAAAAAATCCAAAAGAAGAAATACCTATAACAAAAGCAAAAATTAAGAAAATAGCGATTTTTTTAATATTTTCCTGAACAAAATCCCACGCTAAAGAAAGTTTTTTTAAAATAAGGGAAAACTTAAATATTTTTTTTGAATCCGCAGAAAAAGAGTGCAAAGATTCCATAAAATCAAAATTAAATGAGGAAGAAGATTTTTGGTTAAAACCTATGCAATTTACTATTTCCATATTTTTTCTATCGACACAATAAAATCTGAAGTTTAGAATTAAAATAACTGGTTAAATAACTGCAAGATAAGGAAGTGGCAAATTTAATGGAAAAATCAAAAAGAGGAACAGGTTATTTTGTTTTTTTATGTATTCTTTTTGGATGCATTTTAGGAATAATCATAAAACTTTTTGTATTAGACATTTTAAATATTCAGGGCACTTCTATGGAACCAACGCTTTTAAATGGTTCAAGGGTTTTTGTAAATAAACTTGCGTATGGGCTTGTAAAACCGTTCCGTTCAGAATTTATAATTCAATGGAAAAAGCCAAAAATTGGCGACATTGTAATTTATTTTCATGAAAATAAAATTGTAGTAAAAAAAGTTTATGGCATTTCGGGCGATAAACTAGAATTTTCAACAGATTCAGGGTATAGTTTAAAAGTTAATGGTAAAAAAGTTTTTCTTACGCCGGTTCAATTCCAGCGGATAAAAACTTTTAGTCAAATACCCGACGGATACGTTTTTACACTTGGAGACAACCAAAAAGATTCAATTGATTCAAGGGACTACGGTTTTGTTTCGGTAAAGAACATAATAGGGAAAATAATCGGAAAATGAACGACTTTTTTAATAAAACTGCATTAAAGTGCATTTTTGGCATTCTCTTTATTTTTTTTATTTATGTATTTTCTCGTTTTGTAAAACTTGCTTTTACTCCGCTTGAAAAAATTTCTACACAAACAGAAACTTCGGAACGTGGTTCTATCGTAGACCGAACAGGAAAACCGCTTGCTGTTCAAACTAATTTTTATCACGTTGGCGTTACTCCAAACAGAATAAAAGATCCCGATCAATTTGCAGAAGATTTAGCACCATATCTTGAAATGCAAAAAGAAGATTTGCTTAAAATAATTAAAAATGCAGAAAATTCAAAGTTCGTTTATCTTAAAAAAAAGGTGAATCAAAACACTTATACAGAATTAAAAAATGTTATAAACGAAAAAAATTATCTTTTTGTAAGTTTAGATGGAATTCCTGGCAGAGTTTACCCAGAAAACAGTCTTGCTGCCCAATTAGTTGGTTTTATGGGCGACGATGGAAAAGGTCTTGCTGGTATTGAATATTCTATGCAGGACGAACTTCAGCCAAAAATCGAACAGAATTCCTTAAAAACTGTGCAGGGTAAAAATATTTACCTTACAATCGATGCAAATTTGCAATATAAACTTGAACAGATTGCTCGCGAAACAATGGAACAAACACAAGCCGAAAGTATGATGCTTTTATGTTCCGATGTAAAAACTGGTGAGATTCTTTCTTATATAAGTTTACCAAGTTCAAATTTAAACGAATACAATCTTTCTACTATTGAACAGCGGATTGACCGCCCGGCGATGACTGCATATGAGCCAGGTTCTGTTTTTAAGATTTTTACAGTTGCTTCTTTTTTTGATGAAGGTTTAATAAACGAAAAAACAAGTTTTTTATGCGATGGTGTTTACGAAAATAGAATTAAAGGCGGAGAAACTATAAGAATAAAATGTCTTAGCCATCATGGCTGGGTTACTGCCCGCGAAGCCTTAAAATATTCTTGCAACGACGCAATCGCTCAAATTTCAGATAGAACATCAGACGAAAACTTTCTTGAAATGATTAGAAAACTGGGTTTTGGCTTAAAAACAGGAATTGAACTTCCTGGCGAAACAAACGGTTCTGTAAAAGATACAAACAGCAGGCTTTGGTCTGCACGCTCAAAACCAACAATTTCAATGGGGCAGGAAATAAGCGTTTCTGCTCTTCAAATGGTTCAGGCTGCAAGTGCGATTGCAAATGGCGGAATACCTGTAAAGCCTACTGTAATTAAACGTATTACCAACAGAGATGGTTCTGTGTATTTTGAACATACACCAGTGTATAAGGAAAGAGTTTTTAAAGAATCTACTGCAAAATATGTTTTAAGTTGTATGGAAACAACTGCAACCTCTGGAACTGGAAGCCGAGCTCATTTGCGTGATATTTCTATCGGTGTAAAAACTGGAACAGCACAAATGGCGGATAAAAAAGGCAATGGATATTCTACAACAGATTTTCTTTCAAATTGTATTGCAATTTTTCCAGTTGAAGAGCCGCAGATTATTCTTTACATCGTTGTTGAAAAAGCAAAAGGCGAAACGTATGCCGGCCGCATTGTAGCACCAGTAATTGCAAAAACTGCTGATGAAATAATCGATTATCTTGGAATGAGTCGCGGAAACGCTGCAAGTCTTGAACATAGCGGAAAAATTACAATTTCTGCGTCAAAGCCAATCGTAATGGCTGGTAAAGTTCCGGATTTAACAGGAAGATCAATGCGCGACCTTTTGCCTCTTTTTGCAAGAAAAGATATTCAAATAAAAGTGAATGGTTCTGGCTGGGTAAAATCGCAAACGCCGCTTCCTGGAACGCCAATTACGGAGAATATGCTAATTGAAGTCAATTTGGAATAAAAATATTGCATTGTTTTCTTCTCGTTTTCCTTCTTTTTTTTGCCTTATAGAAAAAGAAATTAATTTTTTTAGCGAAAAAGTTGAAACAGAAAAAGAAGCCGAACTTTATCCGTTTTGGGAAGTTTTTAACGCAAAAAATGGAACAATCAGCGTAAAAGAAAACTCGCATCCGTTGCATTCTGCGTATAATCCTGAACGCGAAGCCGAAAGTTTAATTTCTTTAAGAAAATCCGAAATTGAAAATGCAACCGCCCTTGTTTTTAACGGTTTTGGCCTTCTTTACGCACCAATAAAAGCGGCGGCTCTTTTTCCTAAAAAAACATTGATTCTTATTGAACCAGACATAAATCGTTTTTTAGCAGCCCTTCTTTTTACAGATGCAGAAAAACTTTTTACGCATAATTCGCTTATTCTTGCCTGCGGAATTCCTACAAACGAAGTAATTACTCTGCTTAGTCAAAATGGCATTTTAAACAGCGTATTTTTTTCAAATTCTTCGCAAACGGAACACGCAAAATCATACTTTTTAGAACTTTCTTTATTAGTAGAACGAAATCGCAATAAAGAAAAAATAAATAATGCGACTTTAGAAAAATTCCGCTCCTTATGGTTCAGAAATTCCAAACGGAACATTTACACAACGGCAACGGCCGAAAGTGTTGATATTTATAAAAATAAAGCAAAGAATTTGCCGTTTCTTGTTCTTGGAGCAGGTCCATCGCTTAAAAATATTCTTGATTCCTTAAATGAATTAAAGAAAAGAATGATTATTGTCTGTGTGGATACTGCGTTAAATGCTCTTTTAAAAAAAGATGTTCAGCCGGATTTTATTGTTTTAACTGATCCGCAATATTGGGCGTATCGGCATATAGCAGGTTTAAAAAGTCCAGAAAGTATTTTGATTACGGAAAACGTTGCATATCCATCTGTTTTTAATTTTGAATGTAAAAAAAATGTTTGCTGTAAAAGTCAAATTCCAGTTGCTCATTTTTTTGAAGAATATTGCGGAAATCAATCGTATCTTGGCTCTGGCGGTTCAGTTGCAAGTTGTGCATGGACTTTTGCAGAGTTTTCCGGTGCCGATAGGATTTTTCTTTGCGGATTAGATTTATCTTTTCCAAAAAAGCAGACTCACATAAAGGGTAGCACGTTTGAGCAGGGAGTATTTAAAACTTCATCTAAAATAAAACCTGCGGAAACCGCTTCTCTTCCGCTTCTTTTTGGTGGAAATGTGATTTTAGAAAAAGATTTTAACAAAAATCCAGTTCTTACAGACCAAAAAATGAAAATGTTTGCATGGTGGTTTGAAAGTTCTATTGCAAAATGTAAAACTGCAAAAACATTCACACTTTCGCCAGAAGGCCTTTATATTCCTGGCGTTGAAGTTTTTGACCTTAAAAATCTTTTTAGTTTGTCGGATATTTCTAGTCAAAAAAAAGAATTTCTTGAACTTTCAGAACCTGATTTTAAAAAAGAAGAAAAGAAAATAAACTTTGAAAAAGCAAAAAATGCTTTTAACGGCGAATTGTATAAAGCCTGTGAACTTTGCTCTAAAGCACTAAAAAATATTGATACGCCTGACTTTTGTGCTGAAAAATACAAAGAGCAGCTTGATTTATTAAAAATAGATAAAATATTGGCTCTTGCCATTCCAAAAAGTAATCAGAAACTTTCTAAAAAAGAAAATGACATTCAGTTTTTTAAAGCAACAGAAGATTTTTGTAAAAAATATCAACTTTAAACTTGGACTTAAAAACATCGATAAAAATTTTCATAAATTTTAAATTACAATGACAAAAAAATGAGTTATAATTCCCCTATGAAAAAGAAATCAATAGTAAAAACTTTTGGAATTTTAACTTCTGGCGGAGATGCTCCGGGATTAAATGCAGCAATTCGAGGTGTATGCCGTTCTGCAATGATAAATTACGGAATGAAAATTGTCGGAATAAAAAACGGCTATCGTGGACTTATTAACGGCGATGCTTTTCCAATTACTTCCGAAACGGTTTCTGGAATTTTAACGCGTGGCGGAACTTTGCTTGGAACTAGCCGTGAAAAACCTTTTAAAAATCCACTTCCTGACCCAAAAACTGGTCTTCTTCCTATAGAAGCAATAAAGAGAAATTATAAAAAGTGGAACTTAGATGCACTTGTTGTGCTTGGTGGAAACGGCACGAACACTACAGGAAGTCTTTTGGCAAAAGAAGGCTTAAATGTAATCGGACTTCCTAAAACTATTGATAATGATATTGTTGGAACAGATGTAACTTTTGGTTTTCATACCGCGGTTGATGTTGCAACAGAAGCAATTGACCGTATTCATACAACGGCACATTCTCACAGCAGAGTTATGGTTGTAGAAGTTATGGGTCATAAAGCCGGCTGGCTTGGCTTGTATTCTGCGTTGGCTGGGGGCGGCGATGTTTGTCTTCTTCCTGAAATCCCTTACGATATAAATTCCGTTGCAAAAAATGTTCTTGCCCGTCGTGACGCAGGAAAAGAGTTTTCTATTGTAGTTGTTGCAGAAGGTGCTCTTTCTAAAGAAGAAGCAAAAATGGACAAAAAAACGTTCAAGAAAGTTCGTGCAGAAATGGTTCAGTCAATTGGTTACCGTGTCGCAAAAGAATTGGAAGAAGCAACTGGCCTTGAAAGTAGAACTTCCGTTTTAGGATATTTGCAGCGTGGCGGAACTCCAAGCCCTTACGACAGGGTTCTTGCAACACAATTTGGCGTTGCTGCGGCAGATTTTCTTGCAGTAGGAGATTTTGGAAAACTTGTTGCAATGCAGGATAATAAAATTGTAGGCATTCCTTTGGAAACTTGTGCAGGAAAAGTAAAGAACATTCAGTTAGAAGACCCGCTTATTGCAACCGGGCGTTCTGTTGGAATTTGTTTTGGTGATTAATTTTTTGGATTTTATGTATTTCAAAAAATGAGTAACAATTCTTTTTTCTGTCATTTTTGTAATCTCTGTCTTGGTCGAGCCTGCATCGGCGAAATGCCTGGAATGGGTGGCGTAAACGAAAGTCAGAATTTTATTTTGAATTGTTCTGGCTGGGATAAAATTCCATTAAACGAAGATATTCCTGTTTCAGAAGAAAATCTTGGAATTGCCCCAGTAACCGGTGCAGTGCAAAATATTGGTTTTAAAAGGGAAGAAGATTTTTACTTTCCTTATCTTTCTGCCGCTTACGAAGCGGGTATTTCGCTTTGCATAGGAGATGGTTTTCCAGATGAAAAACTAAAATTAGGGCTTTTAGCTGCACAAAAATTAAATACAAAAGTTTCTTCTATATTAAAGCCATATCCGCAAAAGAAACTTTTTGAACGCATTGACTGGGTAAAAGATTCTTCTTCTTCCATTGGAGTTGATATTGATGCGTATAACATTATTTCTATGCGAAATCAGGCGGAACTAACAAAAAAAACGGCAAGCGACCTTAAGGCTTTAAGAAACTATTCAAAACTTCCGCTTGTTGTAAAAGGCGTTTTTACCGCAGAAGATGTTGAACTTTGCAAAAAATTAAAGCCAGAAATAATCATTGTTTCAAACCATGGCGGGCGTGTGCAAACAAATACAGGTTCAACGGCAGAGTTTTTAAAGGTGTATGCAGATGTTCTAAAATCTTCTTGTTTGGAACTTTGGGTAGACGGCGGAATCAGAAAAAGACGAGATATTCAGGTAGCATTGTCGCTTGGGGCGGTAAAATGCCTTGCAGCCCGTCCGTTTATTAATGTTCTTTGTAAAAATATTGCAGAAGGTAAAGACGGCGTTAAAGGAATGGTTTTTGAAATAAAGCGTATACTTAAAAAAAATGCTAAGATTGAATAGATTTTTTTTATTTTATATACTTGAAAAATGGAAAACGAAAATAATGTTCAAAACGTTCAGGATGACGAAATCTCTCTTTTAGATTTAGTTGCAGTTCTTTTAAAATACAAGAAAATGATAATTATAGTTACAGTTTTAGCGATGATTTTTTCAGTCGTTTATTCTGTAATTTCGCTTGCTTTGCCACCGGAAAAATCATATCTTCCGAACCAGTATACGCCAAAAGCAAATATGCTTATTAAAGAAGAATCTTCTAAGGCGTCGGGTTCTCTTTCTTCGCTTGCTTCTCTTGCAGGAATCAACGTTGGTGGTGGACTTTCGTCTTCTAGAAGTGCACTTGCTGTTTATTTAAGCACATCAAACGAATATCTTGATGCTGTTTCAAAACAATTCAACATTGCAGAACGTTATAAAATTAAAAAATCGCCGCTTACAAGCACACGAAAAGCATTACTTAAAACTTTGGTTTCTTCTTATGACGAAGACAGTTCAGTTTTTACAATCAGTTTTACTGATATTGACCCAGTTTTTGCCCGCGATGTAGTAAACTTTGCTGTTGACTGGATGCAGAATCGTTTTGAAGAACTTGGTCTTGATACAAACAGAATAGAAAAGAAAAACCTTGAAACCAGCATTGATGCAACTTATAAGGAAATATTAAAGCTTGAAAATCAGGCACAGGCACTTGGTGCAAATATAAGCCGAGGTGGTTCAGTTTGGGGCGGTTCAAGTGTTTCTATCGAAATTGAAAGAATACAAATGGAACTTAATGCTCAAAAAAGTGTGTATGAACAACTTAAAACTCAGTATGAACTTTTAAAGGTAAAAATGCAGGGCGAACAGCCAGTTTTCCAAATTCTTGAACGTCCTGAAATTCCAGATATGAAAAGTAAGCCAGGACGCGGAAAGTTGTGCATTATTATAACTATGGCAGCGTTCTTTGTTTCAATCTTTGCTGCTTTTGCCTTAAATGCCTGGCATAACATTAAGAATGACCCAGAAGCACGTCAAAAGTTGAATCTTAAAAATAAACACGAAAATTAAAAAAGAGGATTACTGTTTTGAAACTCAATAAAAAAATCTCCGTTATTTTTGCTTTGTCATTGTGCGTTCATTTTGCTTTTTCTGAATCCTTTGCAGAAAAGTTTTTGTCATCGAATCCAAATATTTCATCATCAAAGTCAACAAACACTTTAAATGATTCAAATGATTTAAATGTTGAAAACTCAAAATCGACTGAACTTGAAAAAACAATGTCGATTACCGCACAGCTTGCAATGTCGCGTTCGGATTATCCGGTTACTGCAGGCGACGTTTATACTCTTGCATTTGCAAGTGGTACAAATCTTATAAAATATTCAGTTCCAGTTGATTCTACTTATAAAACTCGTATTGCAAATCTTGGTGTAATAAATGCAAAAGGGCTTACTTACCCGGATTTTAAAGAGCAGGTAATAAAATTAGTTCAAAAAAACTATCCGGTTGGTGGCGTGCAGTTTTTGCTTACAACACCTTCTGTTTTTACAGTTTCTGTAACTGGTGAAGTAAAGTCTTCTTACGAAAAAAACATAACGGCTTTAGTGCGTCTTTCTGCATTTTTAATGGATAATCTTACCGATTATTCTTCTCTTCGTTCTGTAAGTGTAACGGCAGAAGATGGTAGTGAAAAAAAATATGACCTTTTTCTTGCAGAACGAAATGGCGATTTTTCGCAAGACCCTTTCTTGCGTCCTGGCGATAAAATCAAAGTAAATAGAATAGAACGAAAAATAAGCCTTCAAGGTGAAGTAAAACGCCCGGGTATATATGAACTTTTGGGCGGCGAAAACTTAAAATCCTTAATTGATGTTTACGGCGATGGTACTACTCCGGAAAGCGATTTAAGCCGTATTGAACTTTCAAGGAATATTTCTGAAACTGCATCTGCCGGTGAAAAAATCTATCTTGCAGAAAAAAATTATAAAGAAGATTTTGAACTTATCTGCTTTGATACAATAAAAATTTCAAGTTACAAAGAACTTTCTCCGCACATTTTTGTTGAAGGAGCGGTGCAGGATACTACTACTACTACTACTACTACTACTACTACTACTGATGCCGGCTCTTCTAAAAAAATCTCTCTTTACTTTGATGAAGGCGAAGATTATGCATTTTTTATGCGTAAAAATCGCTCTCTTCTTACAGAAGTTTCTGATTTAGAAAATGCATACATTATTCGTGACGGAAAAAGAATTGAACTAAATCTTACGCCAATTCTTTACGATTCAACTTATTATGCAAAAGTAGAAATGAAAAACAATGATACTCTTTTAATTCCATTTAAGCAGTTCTTTGTTTCTGTTTCCGGGGCTGTTTATAAACCTGGTCGTTACGCATACATTCCAGATCGCACATGGGATTATTATGTTGGTCTTGCCGGCGGATTTTTAAAGGAAAAAAATACTGGAGATGCCATTACAATAACTGATGTTAATGGAAAAAAACATAAAAAATCGGAATTTATTCAGCCAGAAATGCGTATTGAAGCAAAAGCAAACAGCGGTTTGTATTATTTTAATCAGTATGCTCCAGTTGTAACAACGCTTTTATCTGCGATAAGCACAAGTATTTCTGTTCTTGCGGTAACAGGTGCATTTGATTAAAAGTGTAAAATGTTGTAAGTAATCTTTCAGTAAAGATAAAAAGAAGGTGATTTTGTTCTTTTTGGGAATAAAGTCGCCTTTTTTTATGTTCTCTTAGATTGAAAAAATAACCTTTAAGTATCTACAATAAAAGCATAATAAAAATGAAAGGGGTTATATATGTCTAGAGTTTACAATTTTAGTGCAGGTCCTTCTTGCCTTCCAGAAGAAGTATTAAACGAATGTGCTGCAGAAATGCTCGATTATAATGGAACAGGTCAGTCTGTAATGGAAATGAGTCACCGTTCAAAAGCATATGAACCAATTATTCAGGATGCTGAAGCAATGGTTAGAAAACTTATGAATGTTCCAGAAAATTATAAAGTTCTGTTCTTACAGGGTGGTGGTTCTACTCAGTTTGCAATGGTTGCAGAAAATCTTGGAATCCATACAGGAAAGGCTGCATACATAGAAACTGGCGTTTGGGCAAAAAAAGCTGCCGCAGAAGCAAAAAATCTTGGCGTTCAAGTTGATGTAATTGCTTCTTCAAAAGATAAAGGTTATTCATACATTCCACGTGTAGAAAAAGTTACAGGCGATTACGATTACGTATATATCTGCTTTAATAACACAATTATGGGAACACATTACGAATATATTCCAGAAACAGGAAATATTCCGCTTGTTGCAGACATTTCTTCTTGCGTACTTTCTGAACCATTTGATGTTTCAAAGTTCGGTCTTGTTTTTGCAGGTGCACAAAAGAATCTTGCTCCAGCTGGAGTAACCCTTGTAATTGTTCGTGAAGATTTAATTCCAGAACCAGAAAACTGCAGAAAAGGCACACCGACAATGCTTATGTATAAAACTCATGCAGATGCAGATTCAATGTACAATACTCCACCGTGCTATACAATTTATGTTTTGGGAAAAGTTCTTCATTGGATTGAAAAGAATGGCGGTGCAGATGGAATGTTAAAACGAAATAAGGAAAAAGCAGATTATCTGTACAACTTCCTTGATTCAAGTGATTTTTATCATGCAACAGCAGAAAAAGGCAGCCGTTCATTAATGAATGTTCCATTCCTTACAAAATATTCAACTGGCTCAGAAGATGAAGATGCAAAAGCTAAAGAAAAAGAAATAAACGACAAGTTCGTAAAAGAAGCCGCTGCTGCAGGTCTTGTAAACTTAAAGGGTCACCGTCTTGTAGGTGGTATGCGTGCTTCAATTTATAATGCAATGTCATTAGATGGAGTAAAAGCACTTGTTGAGTTTATGAAAAAATTTGCAAAGGAAAATGCATAATCTGTTTCTTTTTTAAGAAATAACAAGGATAAAAATATGTATAAAATTCAAACATTAAATAAAATTGCAGCAATCGGACTTGACCGACTTAGCCGCGAAAATTATGAAATTGCTTCAGAAATGAATAATCCTGATGCAATTCTTGTTCGTTCTGCAGATATGCATCAGATGACTCTTTCTGAAAATGTAAAAGCAGTTGCACGTGCAGGTGCCGGTACAAATAATATTCCGATTCCAGCTCTTACAGAAAAAGGTGTTGTTGTTTTTAATACACCAGGTGCGAATGCAAATGCTGTAAAGGAACTTGTAATTCTTTCACTTTTGCTTTCTAGCCGCCCGGCTCTTTATGCAAATCAGTGGGTAAATGCACTTAGTGGAAAGGGAGATGAAATTCCTGACCTTGCAGAAAAAGGAAAATCACAGTTTGTTGGCCCTGAACTTAAGGGAAAGACACTCGGTGTAATCGGTCTTGGTGCAATTGGTGCAATGGTTGCAAATACCGCAATTAAACTTGGAATGAATGTAATCGGTTATGATCCGTTCCTTTCTGTAAAAGCAGCGTGGTCGCTTGATCACAATGTTAAACATTCTGAAACACTTGAAGGAATCTACAAAAATTCTGACTACATAACAATTCACGTTCCACAGACAGACGATACAAAAGGAATGATAAACGCATCTACAATAAAGCAGATGAAAGACGGCGTTCGCATTTTGAACATTGCTCGTGGCGGTCTTGTAAATAATGCAGATGTTTTGGAAGCCGTAAAGAGTGGAAAAATTGCCTGCCTTGTAACAGATTTTGCTTCAGAAGAATTATTAAATCAAAAAAATATTATCGTTCTTCCACACCTTGGAGCTTCAACTCCAGAAGCAGAAGATAACTGTGCTTGTATGGCTTGCGATGAACTTAAAGAATTCTTAGAAAAGGGAATAATTGTAAACTCTGTAAACTTTCCTAAAACTTATACAGAAAATGCAATCCCAGCTGGCGGAACAAGACTTTGCATAAGCCATAAAAACGTGCCGGATACAATCTCTAAGTTCACTACAATTCTTGGCGAAGCAAAACTTAATATTGCCGGAATGATAAATCAGGCAAAAGGCGATGTTGCTTATAACCTTATTGACGTAGACGGCAAAGTTACAGAAGATATTATTAAAAAATTATCTTCTTGCGATACTGTAAGTCGTGTACGTGCAATTGCAGGCTAAAATTAAAAAATTATAATTCAATAGAACCAAGTTCTTCCGTTTTGTCATCATTACCGGAAGATTTGGTTTTATTAAAAAAACTCTGGGTTTTAGAATCTGGAGTTTTTTCTTTTTTCTGTTCCTGATTATCGGTTTTCTGTTTAGGTTTTGGGGTTGCTAAAAAGGCAAACATACTTCCGCAAATGCCCCCAGCAATATGAGCCAAAGTAGAAATACTTTGATTATCCCCAGAAACAGATAATTCCCGCCCAATATATAAAATTAAAATTAAAATAAACGAAAGCGGAATCTTATTTTTAGAAATCGTTGTAAACGAAGTTAAAAGAATCATCATAAAAGCAATATCGCTTGAACCTAAAAGCCACGCAGGACTAAAGCAAACATTTAAAACACCGGTAACAAAAGAAGTTATTATCATCATAAGGGCAAGAAGAGCAGAACCGTAACGTTCTTCAATTACAGGACCTAAAAGAAGAATAAACGCCATATTAGATAAAAAGTGATTCCAGTTTGAATGTCCAAAAATGTGCAGTACGATTCTAAAGTAATCTAAAACATTTTTTGAATCAAAAGCAGGAACAGAAGTAGAGCCAGGACAAGTAAATAAAGCAGGAATCAAAGTATTTTTTAAAAACGAATCTGCAAGTAAAATTATTGCAGAAATTATTGCAAAAGTTAAAGTTACAGGAGCATTATAAGTTATTTTTATTTTTGAAAAATTGGAAAAAAAATTCTTTTTATTCATATTTTTATTGTAGCAGATAATGCTTTTATTGTTTATATTTAACTTATGTCAGATGAAATATTGTTCCAAAATAATGCTAACAGGCAAAACCTTGTAGAACCACCACAGGCAACAGTTATGTACACTTACAATAAGGACGAGCCGGAAGCATTTTTTGATGATGTAGTGCGTCAGATTTTTTTTAAGTCAGAAAAAGATATAATTGAATATAGAAAAAGATTGCAGGAAACAGGCGAATGTACTTTTGATATTTACAGTTATGATATAGCATTTACTTATGTAAGCATGATAAATGCTTTGGCAAAAAAGAAAGGCTTAAAAGTAAATGCAAGTGTTTTAGTAGTTACTCGTTCTGAAGCTAAATAAATACATTTTTAATTTTTTGAGGTTATTCCCATATGAATATAAGTTTAAGTCCATTACTTGGAAAAATAATTGGTGCAGGTATGACTGCTGCAAAAAAATCATCACACAGTTTTTTTACACCAGAACACCTTTTATTGTGGTCACTTCCTTGTGACCCTGTAAAAAATATCCTTAATGCAGCCGGTTGTGATATTAAAAGTCTTGAAAACGATTTGATTTTATATTTGGAAAAGTGGATTCCATTCTTTCCTGATGTTGATGGACTTACAGGAAGAAATCCAATTGAAACGGTTGGCTTTCAATCCGTTATGAACAAGGCAGTGTTTCAGTGTGTTTCAGAAAAAAGAACAGTAATGGATGTTGGCGACATTCTTCTTAGTATGATAGAAGAAAAGAATAATTATTGTTGTTTTCTTTTATTAAAAAATGGAACAGACCGCGAAGCTCTTTATAAAACTGTAAAAGAAAACCGCAGGCGTTCGTTTTTATCTGAAAACAATAATCTTGAAAATGCTTTTTCAGAAGCATTCAGGGAATCGCGACGGCAAAATGAGCAAAAAGGTTCTGCCCTTGAACGCTTTTGCACAGATATGACAAAAGAAGCAGAAAAAGGCGTTTACGATAATTTTATAGGACGCGAACAGGAAATTAACCGCACAATACAAGTCCTTTGCCGTCGTTTAAAAAATAATCCAATTCACGTAGGTGATGCCGGCGTTGGAAAAACCGCCATAACGCAGGGTTTGGCACAAAGAATAGTAGAAGGCAAGGTGCCAGTTGAACTAAAGAACAGTAAAATTTATTCGCTTGATATAGGAAGACTTCTTGCAGGTACAAAATTCCGCGGAGATTTTGAAGAGCGATTACATTCAATAATCGAAGAACTTTCTGCAAAGAAAAATGCAATTCTTTACATAGACGAAATCCATATGATTATGGGTGCCGGCTCTAACGGTACAACAAACGTTGACGCTGCAAACCTATTAAAGCCAGTTCTTACAAATGGAAGTATTCGTGTTATCGGTTCTACTACTTTTGAAGAATATTCTAAGAATTTTGAAAAGGACAGTGCTCTTGCCCGTCGTTTTCAAAAAATCGATATTGTAGAACCAACAGAAGAAGAAACGTGTAAAATAATTGAAGGTCTAATTGAAAAGTTTGAAAAGTTTCACAATGTAAAATATCAAAAAAGTGCTATTAAGAGTGCTGTTGAACTTTCTGTTCAATATATTTTTGATAAGCGACTTCCAGATAAAGCAATCGATGTAATTGATGAAGCGGGTGCATTTTTAAAAATAAAAGATACAAAGCAAAAGGAAGAAAAACATTCTGTGCCTATAGTAACGGTTCCACTTGTTCGGCAGGTTGTATCAAATATGGCACGCGTTCCTTTGCAAACGCTTGCAGGTGGCGAAAAAGAAAAACTTAAGAACTTAGAATTAAACTTAAAATCTCAGATTTTTGGGCAGGATAAAGCGATAGAACTTGTAGTTCAGGCAGTAAAGAAAAGCCGTGCAGGCTTAAAGAATCCTGAAAAGCCAGAAGCAAGTTTCCTTTTTGTAGGACCAACTGGTGTTGGAAAGACAGAACTTGCAAAATGTCTTGCACTTCAGTTAGGTGTTCCGTTTTTGCGTTACGATATGAGCGAATACCAGGAACCGCATACTGTAAGTAAGTTTGTTGGCTCTCCGTCTGGTTATGTTGGTTATGAAACTGGCGGACTTTTAACTGATGATGTTAGAAAAAATCCTCATTCTGTAATTTTGTTTGATGAAATAGAAAAAGCTCACTCTGATATTTACAATATTTTTTTACAAGTTCTTGATTATGGTTTTTTAACAGATAGTCGCGGGCGTAAAGCAGATTTTAGAAACAGTATAATCATTATGACAAGTAATGCTGGTGCAAGGGAACTTGAAAAATCTCCATTTGGTTTTGGCTCTGAAAATATGATGAGTTTTGAAAACGACAGTATAGAATTAAAAACGGCTGTAGAAAAAGAATTCTCTCCGGAATTTAGAAACCGCTTAGATGCAATTGTTCCGTTTGCTCATCTTGAACAGGATGTTGTGCTTGATGTAGTTCATAAAGAATGGAAAAAACTTGCCGATCGCCTTGAAAAACGAAAAGTGCGTTTGTTTGTAACTGAGCGATGTGAGCAAAAACTTTTGGAAACTGGTTATTCTCGCGAAATGGGAGCAAGAAACCTTAGTCGCACGGTAGAAGAGCAGATTTCTACTCCTTTAGTAGATGAAGTGCTTTTTGGAAGACTTTCAAAGGGTGGTACAGTTGTTGCCAACGTTATTGGTGAAGAAATAACATTTACGTTTGAAAATCTGTGCCACGACAAAGTAAAAATCAATAAAGAAGATTACGAATTGCAAAATTAATTACTTGAATATTAAGTTTTTACTGCATTCTGTAAACTGTGAGGTAAAACATTTTGATAATATATTTAACTTGAATATGTTAACATATTTAGAGTTAATTTCTAACATATTCAAAGTGTTTTGTTACTATATTCAAAGTATATTTGTACTGTCTGAAGAATTTATACATACTGTCGGAAGAATATATTCATACTGTATGAAGAGTATATTCATACTGTCTGAAAAATATATTCATACTGTATGAATAATATATTAGTTAACATATTAAAAGTTGATATGTTAACATATTTAAACTTAATTAGTTAACATATTTAAACTTAATTAGTTAACATATTTAAACTTAATTAGTTAACATATTGAAACTCAATTAGTTAACTAATTGAAACTTAATATGTTAACATATAAAAAGTAAATTGTTACTGTATTGAAACTTAATATGTTAACATATTAAGAATGTATTTGTACTGTATAAAGATTTAGCAACGAATTACAATATACGACATTCAAAAAAATCAGTAGAATAAAGATATGTCTAATTTTGATGAAAATACAGTTTATATTCTTGATTCTTACGGTTTAATTTACCGTTGCTATTTTGCTTTTATAAACCGCCCTTTAACTAATTCTAACGGAGAAAATATAAGTGCTCTTTTTGGTTTTTTTAGGAATCTTCATTCAGTTTTAACGCACTATAAACCAAATTATCTTTTTGCCGCAATGGATTCTAAAACAAAAACGTTCAGACACAATTTTTACCCTGAATACAAAGCAACACGCAATAAAACGCCGGACGACCTGCATGCACAAATTCCGTGGATTTCCCAAGTGCTTAACGCAATGGGCGTTCCAATCCTTCAATGCGATGGTTACGAAGCAGACGACATTATTGCAACCGTTGCAAAAAAATGCACTGAACAAAACAAAACTTGCCGCATACTTTCCGGCGATAAAGATTTAATGCAACTTGTAAGCGAAAATGTGCAAATCCTAAAACCAGACGTAGCGGCAACTTGGAAAGTTACAGATTCCGATGCAGTTCAGGCAGAATGGGGCGTAAAGCCAGCACAGCTTCTTGATCTTTTGTCCCTTTGTGGCGACACCGCAGATAACATTCCAGGAATTAAAGGCGTAGGCGTAAAAACTGCTGCAAAATTACTTTCTGAATACAACTCGCTAGATGGAATCTATCAAAATATAGAAGAGTTAAAAGGTTCTACAAAACAAAAACTTGTTCAAGGAAAAGAAAGTGCTTACTTTTCGCAAAAATTAGTCCGCCTTAATTCAGACGTTCCTTGCTCAGAAATCGATTTGGCACTTTCTAAAAAAAATACATTCAATTTTTTATCTTCTTCTAACCTTTTAAAACAATTTGGAAGCCTTCAAAATGCAAAACAATATGCAGAACTTTCGGTAAACAATGGGGAAAATCTTTCCTTTGATTCAGAAGCACAAAGCACTTCTGTTGCCACATTTTTTGGCACTGATACTCCTCAATGTCCTGTTACCCAAAATAAAGGAAATTACAAAGCCATTACTGATGTTAAAGAATTAAAAAACTACATTACAGACGCAATAAACGCAAAAACAGTTTCTTTTTCGTGCGAAAAAGATTTGGAAAACACATTAGATTGCAATATTCAAGGTTTTAGCCTTTGCTTTCAAAAACAAAATGCAGTTTACGTACCACTTGGCGAAATCTCGCTTTTTGACACTGAAAAAATGGACAAAAATACTGCATTTTGTGAACTTCACCGTCTTTTTGATAATAAAGACGTAAACATAATAATGCACAATGCAAAATTAAGCCTTAAAGTTCTTGCTTCTAACGGATTTTTTACAAATCAAATTGAATATAACTGCTCTATTACAGATACAATGATTAGTTTTTGGCTTTTAAATCCTGAACAAAACGGCAAAAATTATTACAGTTTAGAAAATCTTTCTGAAACATATTTACGCCTTAAAGGCTTAGATTTTAAGCAAATTATTGGAAAAGACCTTAAAATTACGGATATTCCACTTGAACAGCTCGTTTTATATTCCGCTGAAAAAGCAGATTTTACGCTTGGTTTATGGCTTTTACTAAAAGAGAAGTTTAATGACGATACAAACAAAAATCTTTTAAATATGGAAATGCAAGTTCTTCCAATTCTTGCAAATATGGAATTTTCTGGCATTCACTTAGATTCAAAAGCATTAAACGAATATAACACAGAACTTAAAAACGGCATAAACAATATAGAAAATAAAATTTATAACGAAGTTGGGCATGCTTTTAATATCGCTTCTCCAAAGCAGTTGCAAACAGTTTTGTTTACCGAACGCCACCTAACACCAGAAAAAAAGACAAAAACAGGCTATTCAACTGATACTTCTGTGTTAGAAGAACTTGCTCGTTATGATGAAGTTCCAAAAATGATTTTGGAATATCGGGAACTTTCAAAATTAAAATCAACATATGTAGAAACGCTTCCTAAAATGACGGATAAAAACGGAAGGATTCACACAGATTTTGTTCAAACTGGAACTGCTACCGGTAGACTTTCTTGCCGTGACCCTAATTTGCAAAACATTCCAATACGGAGCGAAGCAGGCAGAAGAATCCGCAGTGCATTCTGTGCTCCAAATGGAAAAGTGCTTATTTCTGCCGATTATGCACAGATTGAACTTGTTGTTTTAGCCCATCTTTCTGGGGATAAAAATATGTGCAATGCGTTTATAAATGGCGTAGATGTTCACAAGGCGACTGCTGCCCTTATTTTTGGAGTAAAACCAGAAGATGTAACTGACGAAATGCGCCGTACTGCAAAAACTATTAATTTTGGCGTAATTTATGGAATGAGTGCATTCAGGCTTGCAAACGACCTTGAAATTTCAAGAACGCAAGCTTCTGAATTTATTGCAAATTATGACAGGCTTTATTCAGGAATAACAAACTTTAAAACAGAAACAATTTCAAAAGCCGAAACAACTGGTTATGCAGAAACTATTTTTGGGCGACGCCGTCCAATTTTAAATATAAACAGCAAAAATAAAATAGAAAAAGCAGCCGCAGAACGAGTTGCAATAAACACGCCAGTACAAGGATCGGCTGCCGATATTGTAAAAAAAGCAATGATTCTTGTAAGCGATTCGCTAAAAAAAGCAAATAACGGTGCAAAACTTTTGCTTCAGGTTCATGATGAACTTATTTTGGAATGCCCTGATAATAAAGAAGTTATAAACCAAACCATTTTGCTTGTAAAACAACAAATGGAAAATGCAGTAAAACTATCTGTACCGTTAAGGGTAAGCATTGAAAGTGGCAAAAACTGGGGAATATTCCATTAATTTGTAACCACTTTTGCATCTGTTTTCTAACGTCTGTTTTTTTTACGTCTATTTTTTGCGTTGTACAATGTTTTCTTTTTTTCTATAATATTAGTATGAGTACTCACAAACAAATTGACGAGGAGACACTTAATAACCTCCTTTACCTTTCAAGACTTTCACCAGAAAGCACAAATCTTGAAACTTTAAAAAAACAAGTTGAAGAAATCGTTGGCTATTTTGATATTCTTTCAAAATATGATGACAGCGAAAATCCTTATGATGCATATCCTTCTACACAAGCCGAAAAACTTCGCGACGATTCTGTCGTTCCTGGATTGGATATTGCCGACGTAAAAAAGATTACAGACGAATTTATGGACGGATACTTTCAGGTTCCAAAAGTTCTTGGCGAGGGTGCATAAAAATATTTGATGGGGGAAGTCTCCCCCTCGTACGCACTTACGTTGCGTACTACCCCCTCTCCTAGGGGCGTTGCCCCTAAAACCCCATTAATCTGAAGGAAAAAATATGTTCTATACAATAAAAGATACAGTTGAAGCACTAAAAACTGGAAAAACAACAAGTGTTGCACTTGTAAAAGAATCTTTAGAAACTTTTGAAAAAGATAAAAAAACAGAAAAACCATTGAATGCTTTTCTTGATATGTACGAAAACGCTGTTTTAAAAGCTCAGGAAGCGGATAAACAAATTGAAAAAGCAAAAGCAGAAGGCAAAATAGAAGAACTCTTTAATGAAAAACCACTTTTAGGCATTCCATTTGCAAATAAAGATAATATCAGTGCAAAAGGTCAGCGTCTTACCTGCGGTTCAAAAATACTTCAGGGATACACTGCTCCATATAATGCAACTGTAATTTTGCGTCTTGAAAACGCCGGGGCAATTCCATTAGGAAGATGTAATCAAGATGAATTTGCGATGGGTTCTTCTACAGAATATTCTTCTTATGGTCCTACAAGAAATCCTATTAATCGCGAATATGTTTCGGGCGGTTCTTCTGGTGGTTCTGCTGCTGCAGTTGCTTCTAACCAGGCGTTGTTTGCACTTGGAACAGAAACTGGCGGTTCAGTTCGTTTACCGGCATCGTATTGCGGTCTTTACGGCTTAAAGCCTACTTATGGAGTTCTTTCCCGCTGGGGCGTTGTTGCTTACGGTTCTTCACTTGATCAGGTTGGAATTATGGGACACACTCCGCAGGATATTGCTCTTCCTCTTTTTGCGATGGCTGGCGAAGATTTTTATGATGATACTTCTGCTTCTTTACCAGAAAAAGATAAATTAAAAAATCTTTCTTGCTATAAAGATATGTCTTCGTTAAAAATTGCAATTCCAAAACAGTTTTTACAAACAAAAGGTTTGGATTCTGATGTAAAAAAGACTTTTGATGAAACTCGTTCTTGGTTTGAATCAAAAGGTGCAAAAATTGATGAAGTGGATTTACCTGTTTTGGATGCCTCTATCGCAAGTTATTATGTAATTGCTCTTTCAGAGGCTGCTTCTAACTTAAGCCGTTTTGATGGAATCCGTTACGGTGCTCGTGTTGATAATGGACACGGTTATGATGAACTTTTTGTTGATACGCGTTCAAATGGTTTTGGTCCGGAAGTAAAACGCAGAATCGTTATTGGAAATTATGTTCTTTCTGAACAGTTTTCTGGTGATACCTACAAAAAAGGAATGACGGTTCGCTCTCGTATTCAAAGGGAAATGGCAAAACTTTTTGAATCTTATGATATGGTTTTGTGTCCAACTTGTCCTACTCCCGCTTTTAAATTAGGTCAAAAAGTTGATAATCCGCTTGAAATGTATTTAAGCGATATGTATACGGTTTTTGTAAACCTTGCACGTATTCCTTCTATTAATGTTCCAGCTGGAAAGGCAGAACACACTGACAATATGCCGATTGGTATGCAGTTTGCAGGTCCTATGTTCAGCGAAGCAAAACTTTTACAGATTGCACAAGTTTGGGAAGAAGATCACAAAGGTTGTGCAATTCAGGTTAGATAATTTTCTAACCCTAAAAAAGAAGAGAGCAATAATTGGAATGTTTGGAGAATTATTATGGCAATAGATAAATGGGAAATTGTAATAGGATGCGAAATCCACACTCAACTTCTTACAAAAACAAAAGCGTTTTGTGCCTGTGAAAACCGTTATGGCGGAATGCCTGATACTCGTGTTTGTCCGGTTTGTCTTGGTTTACCGGGTGCAATGCCACGTATTTCAAAAGGTTATGTTGAACTTGGTGCAGTTGCCGGTCTTGCATTGAATTGCGATATTGCACGTTTTACAAAATTTGACCGCAAGCATTATTTTTACCCTGACCTTGCAAAAGGTTATCAGATTACTCAGTACGATTTACCGCTTTGTACAGATGGTTTTGTTGATTTACCTTTAATTCATTACCCAAAAGATGAGCAGCCGGGTGGAACAAAGTTCCGACCAAAAAACTTTATTGATGAAGACTGTATTATAGAAAATAAATACCGCCGAATCCGCATTGAACGTATTCACTTGGAAGAAGACGTTGGTAAATCGCTTCACTTAAAGGGTAACCATTCTTATATTGATTATAACCGCTGCGGAACTCCTCTTATAGAAATTGTTACAAAGCCAGATATGACTAGCCCTGAAGAAGCATCGCTTTTTATGCAGACCGTTCAGGAAATCCTTCGTTATGTAAAAGTTACAAAAGGTAACCTTGAAGAAGGAAATATGCGATGTGACGCAAACATCAACTTGAATGTTTGGGAAGATGGAAAGTTGTATCATACGCCAATTTCTGAAATTAAAAACTTGAACTCATTTAAAGCAATCCGTGAAGCATGTACATACGAAGCACAGCGACAATTAAAAGAATTTATTGAAGACCGCAAAGAGTTTAATCCTGGTTTTAAGAACACAATGAACTGGGACGAAGAAAAAGGCGTTACTCAAGTTATGCGTACAAAGAATTCTTTTGTAGATTATCGTTTTACTACAGAACCAGACATTAAGCCTTTTACAGTAAGTACAGAACTTGTAGAAAAAGCAAGTGAACAGGTTGGTGAACTTCCTGAACAAAAACGAGTTCGATTCCAAGAAGAATTTGCTCTTACACAGTTTGATTCTGAAGTTCTTACAAGTACACGCGACCTTTCGCTTTGGTTTGAAGAAGCAGCAGAATCAAGTAAAAGTCCAAAGCGTGTTGCAAATTTAATTATTGCAGAACTTTTGGCCGTATTAAACGAAAATAAGCAGACTATAAATGATGTAAAAATTACACCGCAGCATATTCGCGAATTAGCCGACGCACTGGAAGAAAAAAAGATTACTTCTAAGCAAGGAAAAGAAGTTTTTGCCGAAATGCTTTCTACTAATAAACTTCCTTCACAAATTATTAAAGAAAAAGGTTTGGAAGTTGTTAGCGATGTTTCTGAAATTCAGGCAATTGTTGACCACGTTATTTCTGCAAATCCAAAAGCACTTGAAGATTTTAAGAAAGGTAAAACAAATGTTGTTGGCTGGCTTATGGGGCAGGTTATGAAAGAATCTAAAGGAAAAGCAAATCCGGCTCAGGCTACAAAGATGATTAATGAAAAACTTGCTGCCTTATAGTTTTTTTAGTTTTTAATGGATTAAAAAAGTTATGAATGATATTGATTTTTTAGCTTCAGAGATTTCTTTAAGATTCGGAAACGTAAAACGTGCAAGAAATTGCTTTTTGTACACGGCAAAAGGCGTTCGTCTTACTGATATGTTTTTAGAAGACGGCAGAGCAATTCTTGGCTGGCGTGGAGAATCTGCGTTCACAATGTTTAAAAACGTTTTGTGCCGTGGAATTGCCGGAAGCTTTAATACAGATTTTCCATATAGAACTAAAAAGGCAGTGCAGGAACTTTTTACCTCTGAACGTGAACTTTTCTTTTTTTATTCAAAAGAAGAAGCACTTAAAGCCTCTCTTAAGTTTTCTAAAAATGGAACAAGTTTTTATCGTCCGTGGCTTTCATCTGAAACTGTTTGGTCACAAGTTGATTCAATCGTTTTTGCTCCTACGTTACCGTGGGCAGAATCGATTTTTATTGTTGCGGTAAAACCTGAATGTGTTCAAAATGCAGCGGATATTCCTTGTAAAAGAATTCCAGCACCTTTACACGCAGCGTTTGCCCGCTCTGTTTATAATCTTATTTTTGCACTACAGAATAGAACTGAAAAAGACTGGTTTTTGTACGATAAAGTGCTCATAAATTACTGGGAAAGAAAAGGGCCTTATCTTTATACAAAAGTTCCAGAAGATAAGTACAAAGCGTTTGTTCAGCATTGTCTTGACTGCGACCTTGTAATTAATCCAAGTTTTTCTGGCGTTTCAATCGTTCCTTTTGGTGCAGATAAGGGCGTTTTTACAAAATTAAAAAACAATCCGTTTAAGGTTTAGACTATGGCAGAAGAGCAAATGATTTTGTATGCAGTAAAACTTGTTCTTGGCGGAATTGCAGCATTCTGTTCAATTCTTTTGTGGTCAAAAACAAAAGATTCTGCGTGGATGTGTCTTGTGGTTGGTGTAGTTAGCCGCTATGCTGGCATTGTATATGAAATTTTATGCGTTTTAGGAATTGTTTGTTCTGAAGTTTTTGTTTTTCCGGGATTATCACTTTCAACATTAATATTTACGTGCCTTCCTGATGTTTTTTTTATAATTGCATTTATTCTTATGCTAAAAAAAAGTTAAAAGAGGTTTTACTTTGACATCTAACGAGTTTTGGAATAATTTTCTTTTGGCTACTGGTAAAGATAGCGAAACCGTTTGTACTGGCGACCTTAATTTTGATTCAAAGGGTTTTACAAACGATGCAGAAGTTACAAATATTTTAAGTGGAAACAGAACGGCTTTTTTTTCAAGTTTTGCTTCTTTTTCTATAGATATGGAACCACTTCCCTCTAGTGGTGAACTTTACATTGTTTATGACAGGGCAAATGAACCGCGTGCCGTTATTGAACTTGAAAATGTAACGGTAATTCCTTTTTGTGATGTTTCATGGTCAATGGCACAAAAAGAAGGTGAAGACGAAAATCTTGAACAGTGGCAGATTAGAACGCAGGAATATCTAACAGAAGAAGGCGAAATCTTAGGTTTTGAGTTTTCCAAAGAAATGAAACTTGTTTTTCAATCATTTCGTGTTTTGTACAAATAAAAACTAGTGTTCACCGTAAACTTAAAAAAATTGACGAATATGGTGATATAAACTAAAATGGTCGCTATGGGCTTTTCGATTGTTACTAACCAGCAGATAAACGATTTTTATAATAAATATCGAGAAAATGAAATTTTATTCACTAAAGATATTACTCGTTCGCTCAGAATGGACCCACGGCAGGTTTATGTAAAATGTGCTGGTTCACAATGGCCTTGTATTGTAAATTCAATTTCTTTTCAGCAGGCAAAAATTATAATTGGCACAAACGGAGGTGCTTTTCATCAAATTACAAAAGAAGATGCACCGCCAACAAATTTAAGACTTTGCTTTATTGAGCCAGATAATCAGCCGTTATTCCTGTATGTAACTTGCCGTGTTACAGATGTAACGCCGTATATGAACTCTCAGGAACTTGCGATTATTACGCTTTCTTATACACAGCGGCCATCTGATGATTTTATTTATAAACTTGGCTCGCTTATAGATGCAAAAGAAGGTTTTGTATATCGCAAAGAAGAACGAATTATTTTAAATGAAGAAACAAAACGCATTTTGGGTATTAATAAAAAAGAAACAATTGTCTGCATTCAAAATGTTCCACGCAGATGTATTCTTTATAATGTTTCGTTTACTGGGGCAAAAGTTGTAGTTTTGGGACTTGCAAAGTTCCTTTTAGAAAAAAATTGCGTAATTCGGCTTCTTTTTGATGACCCGTCAGAATTAATCGATGTAAAAGGCGTGATTGTTTCTGCAAATCAAGTTCCAGGCAGAGCAGAACTTGTTGAAGCAGGTATAAAATTTGATGAAAATCAAGTTCCTATTGCCTACAAAATGAGGATAAACGATTATCTTTCTAATAAACGAAAAAAGTTTTTGGATTATGCTTCTCATTCTGAAGTTGCAAAAACTGTTGCTACTGTAAAAAAAGTAATTACAGAAAAAGTAAAAGAAGCGAAAGAAGCAAAGGCTGAAGCAAAATCAGAAGCAAAGGCAGAAACAAAAGCTGATGCAACAAAAGAAAATCCGCAGAAAAGTGAAGTAAAAGACGCTGCACAATCTGCACAAAAAACTGAAAAAACAGAAACTTCGTTAGAAAATAAAACAGGAAATACAAATGAATAAAAAAAATCCGCTTGAAACAGTTTATTTTGTAAACTTACCGGAAAACTTTAATTTTTCAAATGCAGCAATGCAGATTGATACAACAATTCCTTTGCCAGTTCAAAAAAAAGTAAAGGGCGACCCTAACGACTTTGATATGAACGACATTGCACCAGAACAGGTTCTTGCAGGAATCCTTACAGTTTTGGCTTATGACCACAAAAATGAGCATAAAGATTATTACCGTTCTATTATTTTAAAAGCTAGACCAAATATAAAAAAAGAACTTTCGGAAGCAGCAATCTTAAAAGCAAAAAATGAAGATTGGGATTTAGCCGAAGAACTTTTTCTTACATTAAAGGCACTTTTTCCTGACGATAAGGCAGTTGCCCTAAACTTTGCTCTTTTTTTAGACCAAAGAGCAGAAAGTTTCCGCAGAATAGAATTGAACGAAGAAGCAGACGCATACGATAACGATGCGGAAAATTACTATAAAGATTCAATGGATTGTGATCCGCCAATTCCAGATGCCTTTTTTAATGCAGGTTTTTTCTATTTAAAGTCGCATGATTTTAAAAACGCAAAAGAATGTTTTGAAAATTACACTGCCCTTGTTTGCGATGTAAGCGATAAAGACTTGGGCGAAAACGGACTTTATAAAAAAGGTCGGGCACAGGAAATCTTAAACAAAATAAACAGCGAAAATATGGATAACGATGCATTTTCGCTTTCTTATAAACTTATTCAAACCGGGCAGGTAGAAAAAGGTCTTGAAAAAATCCGCAAGTTTATAGAAAACAATCCAAAAGTTTGGAATGCGTGGTTCATTCTTGGCTGGGGATTAAGAAAACTTTCACGCTATGACGATGCTCTTGTTGCGTTTAATCAGGCAGTTTCATGTGGTGGAGAAGAAAATTCTGACACATGGAACGAAATTGCAATCTGTCATTTGGAATTAAACAACGTTGCAGAAGCAAAAAAGGCTTTAATGACTGCGTTTAAGATTTCGCCAGAAGACACAAAGATAATTTCAAATCTTGGGTACGTTTGTTTAAAAGAAGGCAAAAAGGCAGAAGCACAAAAATACTTTACCGCCGTTCTTGAATTTGACCCGAACGATAAAATTGCCGCAAACGAACTTTTAAAGCTTGAACGTGGCGAAGAGTAACTGGCAAAGAAATAGCTTTTTTAAATCTTCTTGCAATAATAAAAAGTCGCTATAAAATACAAAGGTAGAATGTTCTTTTAAAATCGATACAGGTGGATTTACGAAATTCCCTAAAGTTTTATAAGAGAGTTTCCGACTAGAAGTTAGGGAATTTATCTTTCTTTCTTATTTTTGTTTAAAAAAATGGGGGGGGGTAAGTATGAAAAGAAACTTTTCTTTAAACCTTTCTATTAAAATAGCGTTTTCGTTTTTATTTGCTGCTACTTTTTTTTCTTGCGAAGTAGGGCTTGGTGAGGCTGTCGATACTGAAAAACCAAATGTTACAATTGAAAACCCAACTGCAGCTTCTGTAATCAGAGATATTTTTACAATGAGCGGTGAATGCTCGGATGAAACTGGCTTAAAAAGTGTTACTGTAACACTGCGTAATACCAGCACAAACGTTGAATATCCAGCATTTACGGCAGAAATTGATTCTGTAAAAAAATCGTGGGAATGTAAAATTAATCCGCTTGATTCTACAAACCCCATTCCAGACGGCTCTTACGAAGCAACAGCCCTTGCAACGGATAATTCCGGCAGAGAAAGCACGCAGACAAAGGCGTTTAAAATTGATAATACCGCACCAGTTTTAGTTTTAACCAGACCTTCTACAAAAGTAACGGACGATTCTTTTGATTCTTACGGTACTGAATTTGACATAACCGGTCAGGCTGCAGACGATAACAACATTGAAAAACTTGTAATTTCCGTTTATACAGATAAGAATTTTGAAAACAAAATCGGCGAAGACATTACGCTTAAAAACGTTGCTCCTACCGTAGACCTTACTTGTGCAAGATGGGACACTTCTTTAAAAGACACTTTGCACGAAAAATATACTTCAATTTATGGAACTGATAAAACAAAACTTACACAGAACTTTTATGTAAAGATTAAAGTTTTTGATGAAGCACGTCATTGTCCTTCTGTTACAAATGATGAAGGAAACTCCACTGATGAATATTACCTTTTCAACGATATTTATTCTGACCTTTTAAAAACGTATAAAGTTACGCAGATTTATCAGATTTTAAGCGGCTCTTATACAATTTCAGAATCAGGGGATTTGGAAAGTTCCGCTTCTGCTACAGAAAATAAAGTTACAGAAAATAAGGTCTCAGAAGAACTTTCTGCATTAAAAGAAAGTGTTCAAAAAACTCTTTCAAAGTATGCATTAAAAGGCGGTTCGTTCAGTTTGAACCCGGAAAACAGTCCAACATACAACTTTAGCGATTTGGATAAACTTTCAGGCACTGCAAGCGAAAAATATGCCCTAATTACAAAAGAAAACAGTAAGTATGTTGTAATGCAGGGCGGTAGCGGAACTGTAAGTTTTTCAAGTGGTTTGGATAAAACTCCGCTTGTAAAAGGCTCTTTGGGCTTTTATTTAAAACCGTACAAACAGACTGACGGGGTATGGAACGTTAGCGAAGACGAATCAGAAAGAATTTGGGTTGTTAAGCCATATACAAAAGTTACAGGTGAAGACGGAAAAACTGAATGGACTGGCGAAATCGATGTTTCTGACGTAGTAAAAGCATACGAAGGCACAGACGAATACGAAACGAAAAAGGCAGAAGCCCTTAAATTTTACAATGAAAAGCGAGATTCACTTGTTACAAAAGGTTCTTACGATATTGTCTGCACAACTAGTTTTACCGTTTCGGATTTGCTTCCTGTTGCGGCAGGAACTGTATATTCAATTGTTGCAGTAGGTCAAGATGAAAACGGCAATGAATTTGTAAACAAAGACGAGTATGCGTTCCAACTTGTTTCAAGCGGTTCTGCCCCTTCGCTTGAACTTACCGCCATTGATGAAACAAAAACTCCAGGTTCTACATATTACATAAAAAAAGAAGGTTTTGATTATTCTACTTTGTGCGGAATGAAACTTTCTGGAACTGTTACAGCCGATGACGTTACAACCGTAAAAATCACCATTACCGATAAAGCAGGAAAAGAAGTAAAGTTTGACGGCGAAACAATTGCAACTGAAAGTTTTGATAAGCCTGCTGCAAAAAAGTGGGAATTATCTGTTCCATTAAAGTATTTTACAAGTACGCCATCTGACCTTACAAAAGCCGTAAGTGCCCGTTACACGCTTACCGTTACGGCAACAGCAGGTTCAAAATCTACAGAAAAAACAATTGATGTAGGTTACGATGCAGATGGCCCAGTTGTAGAAATAGTTTCTGTAAGCCCATACGCTTCTTCTACTACAAATGAAAGCGAAACTGTTTATACCGTGAACGGCACATTTAAAATAAAGGTTAGTGCAAGCGATGATTTTTATAAACTTTCAGAAGACACACCGATAACACTTGAAATTAAAGATGATGCAAGTTCTATTTATTCATTTACTACAAGCGATTCTAATTTTGAACGTTCTGTAAACTCTAGAACTGAATTAACTGATGCAGACAAAAAAGACCTTACAATTTGTGTAACTGCATACGACTATGCTGGAAACAAAACTGTAACCGAGCAGAAAATCTATCTTGACCAGGATTCTGATAAGCCTGTTGTAAAACTTACAAACGTTGTTCTTGAAGAAACAAAAGAAGACGGAACAATTCTTTCTTATAAAGATAGTTACCCTACAGGCGGAACTCAGAATTTGATTCTTGCGGGTGCTTCTTTTAATGCAAACATTAGCGATGATGATGGTCTTAAGAAAATAGAAGTAATTCTTTACAATGAAAATAATGAGAAAGCATCAAGTAAAGAATATACTTTGGATTCTAGCGATGCAGAAAGCAAAATAACATCTAATCCGTATCTTCTTACATATACTGTTCCAAGCGACATTGGAACTTATCATGCTGTGATTACTGTTACAGACACAGAAAACGAAACTGTAAACGATGAATGTAAGTTCTATTTTGTTGTTGATAACGGAAAACCTACAATAAGCATAGACAATAACGGAACTTTAATTGGAAAACCTGGTGCAAGTATTTCTGTTTCTGGAAAAACTACTGGTATTGGAAACATTCAAAAGTCTACTGACGGCGGAAAAAATTGGAAGGTTGTAAAAGAAAATACGCCTGCCTCAGAAACTGCATGGACGGACACTATTGAAATTCCTAGCGATGCAACTGAATCAAGTACACCTAGTACTGTTATTTATAAAATTACTGATTCGCGGGAACGTTCTGCACAAAAAACTGTTGAATATTATGTTGATAGCACCGCTCCAATTGTTACGGTAACGGCGGTTTCAGGCGGACTTGTAGAAAGTACAACTTATAAGTTTACAG
>CAYZXM010000015.1:0-35507 GCA_964482455.1 uncultured Treponema sp.
TATGCTCAAAAAATTCCAACAGAAAATGCATTAAAAAACAAAAAAGGCTGCTTAATGCAGTCTTTTTTGTTTCTAAATATCCGAAACAGGAATCTTATAAACACTTCCACAATTACAACAAGATACTACAAGTGGACTCGTGTCTTTTTTTATATCGTCAAGTTGCTCTTTTGGAAGATTTCGTATGTATTTTATATAATTTTCCTTTGAACACCTGCAATCGAATGTAACATTTCTAGTAAGAACAATAGAAGGTTTGAACTCTCTAAATAATCCATAAACAAGGTCTTCAATAGTTCCGCCTTCACTAAACCACTGTCCTATTGATGGAGCTGTTTTAAATGCCATTTCTGCTCTAGAAATAAGTTCTGAATCTGCATTCTTATCTGCAGAAGAATTTTTTGTTGCACCACTACCTCGCTTTCCCCCTATTTCAGGCATAATCTGAAGAAATAATCCCCCAGCTCCTATCACTCTGCCTTTTTTATCTAACTGAATTCCAGTATTAAAAGCGGTAGAAAGTTGTTCTGATTGGTTATAAAAAGATGCAAGATCCTGAGCAATATTTCCAGAATCAACAGGCACTGAACTTGTGTACGGATTTTTATCTCCCTCATGAATTGTAGAAACCGAAAGAGTTCCACTACCTAAAAATGGCTTTAAATCCCAGTTTTCAAGTGGTTTTTCAACTAAAATATGCTCATTAAATAAAAAACCTCGTACTGTTCCAGATGAATCAACTTCAACAGAAAAACCTTCAGCCGGACCATTTCCCTCATAACGCAATGTTATATGTTCTTTTCCTTTCATAAGAGGAAGCATTAACGCTCCTGATAATATCGCTTGTCCAAAAATCATAGTTTCTAAGATTCCTAGATTATGCTGAACTCTTGCTTGATTTACAAAGCGAGTTCCATGAAAAAATGCACCACGAATACGACCATCTGCCATTACAAAAACAGCCATTTCGTCTTGAGGAAGTTTTTTTAAGTGCTCAATTAATTCTAAATCTTTTATTTCTGCTTTTATCATACTTGTAATTTAATATTTATAAGAAAATGAGTAAATACTCAATTTTTTTGTTTTTAAGATTTCTTTTACTGTTTTAAAATAAAAAAAGACTTTATTTAATATAAAGCCTTTTTTGTTTTTGGAGATGGCGGGAATTGAACCCGCGTCCGAATATGCAGACCGAAGGCATCTACAAGCTTAGTTATGCGAGGTAATTGTCGGGAAAAGGTAGCAGCATAACAAGCGTCTTTTCCGTATTCCGGCAAAAATGTCTTGCACATTGACCGAACACAATGCACAACAAGTCCCTATTGGCGTCAGAACTATGCAAAGTTAGGAACAGCACCCTACAAGTTCCGTGCTCACTGCTTACGCAGCAAGAGCAAACTGTTCTTCAGAAGAATCTTCTTCTTTTTTGTTGAAGATTGCAGTTATTTTTTTGTCAGTTTAAGGTACCTTCACACCTGCATGCAGCCAACGGACTTTCACATCCGTCGAAACCGGTGCACCCCCAAAAGGTTTTCAACACAGAATATACTTTAAGAAGTAAAAAAAGTCAAATAAATAAAATGCATTTATTCTTCTGCTTTTTCTTCTGCATCATCAAAATTAGAAGAAGCTTTCCAACCTGTTTCTTTTTCAGACAACATCTGAGCATCTTCAGAACCTTGTGTTTTATTCCACTGAGAAACTTTTGAATAATTACTTTTTTTTACTACAAAACGATGCGAATACTGATTTCGCATCATTTTGTAATACTCACTGTCTTCCATAAAAATTAAATACCAACAAAATGACTTTCAGTTTTATCTTGAACGTATGCAATAAAATCTTCTAATTTCATTACTTTTTGTTCAAGTCCACTTGACTGTCTGAATCGAACTGTAACAGTTTTTTCATTCTTTTCGTTTTCGCCAACAACAAGAATGTATGGAGTTTTATGTTCTTTTGTAATCATTTTGATTTTTTGTCTCATATTTTCATCTGAAATATATGCAACACTACGAATATCATTTTGCAACAATAATCCATTAACTTCTTTTGCATAATCATCAAATGCTGATGAAACAGGAACAACGGCTGCCTGTTCAAAACTAAGCCACGTAGGAAATGCACCTGCAAAATTTTCAATTAAAATACCAATAAAACGTTCCATTGAACCCAAAATTGCACGGTGAAGCATTACTGGATGGTGTTTTTGATTATCGCTTCCAATGTATGTTGCATCTAAGCGTTCTGCCGACGGCAACTGAAAGTCTGCCTGAATTGTACCGCACTGCCATTCTCTTCCTAAACAATCGTAAAGTTTAAACTCAAGTTTTGGTCCATAAAATGCACCTTCACCAGGTTGAATTTCATATTCAAGACCAGCTTCGTGACATGCATCTGACAATGCCTTTTCTGCTCTCTGCCATGTTTCTAAATCCCCAACATGATCTTCTGGCATTGTAGAAAATTTTACAACTAAATCATTAAAACCAAAATCTTTATAAACCTTCTTTAAAAGTTTGCAAAATTTTGCAACTTCAGAGGCAACCTGATCTTCTGCACAAATAATATGACCATCATCCTGAACAAAACCGCGTACACGCATAATTCCATGTAATGTTCCAGAAGGTTCATTTCGCACATCATGACCAAACTCTGCAAGACGCATAGGAAGATCTTTGTAAGAACGAAGTCTGCTCTTAAAAATTTCCAATGCACCAGGACAGTTCATAGGTTTTATTGCAAAAAGTCTTTTTTCTGACTCTGTGATAAACATATTTTTTTGATAGTGTCCCCAATGTCCTGACTTTTCCCAAAGAGAACGCGGCATAATTGCTGGTGTGTTTACTTCTAAATATCCATCTCTTCTAACCTGCTTTCGCATATAATCTTGAATTATAGTGTAGATTGTCCACCCATTAGGATGCCAGAATATTTGACCTGGATCTTCTGGTTCAAGATGGAATAAATCCATTTCTACACCAAGTTTTCTATGGTCGCGTTTTTCTGCTTCAGCAAGCATTGTAAGATATTCTTTTAAGTCATTCGGCTTTTCAAAACAGAGTGCATAAACTCTTGTAAGCATAGGACGTTCTGAATCTCCACGCCAATATGCACCAGCAATTTTATGTAATTTAAAAGCCTGGCCGTTTATTTCTTTTGTATTATTTACATGCGGTCCACGGCACAAATCAAGAAATCCATCCTGTTCGTATGTCGTAATTTTTTCATCTGATGGAAGATCATTTATAAGTTCAACTTTGTAAGGTTCATCCTTAAACAATTCAAGGGCTTTTTCTTTTGTAACTTCATTTTGAACAAAATCATGATTACCAGAAAGTATTTTTCGCATTTCCTTTTCTACGGCAGGAAAATCTTCTTCTGTAAATTTAGTGCCACTAGGAAAGTCAAAATCATAATAAAATCCATTATCAATAGCAGGACCGATTGCAATCTTTGTTCCTGGGAATAATTTTAATACAGCTTCTGCCATAACATGTGCACAACTATGTCGTATTGTTTGTAATTTTTCACTAGCCATCTGATTTACCTTTTTTCTTCTATTATATGTGTACACTTTTATAAGTAAACAAAATAACTTTTAAATGTACATAGTTAGAATATTATCACTCTGCAATTTTATTTACAATATAGACAATTTTTTTTATCTCACTAAGAATTTACCCCACCATACAAATAGGTTGTAAAATAAAAAAACAGAATAGATTTGAATTCGTTGATTTTATCAAATAGTTGCTCTATAATTTTAAAACATTATGGAAAGTACGTTTATTTTCCAGGAGGATTTTTAATGAAAATAACAAAAAAACTCGCTTTTGTAGCAGGCTTTATTGCTTTATCTTCTATTCTTTTTGCTCAGGAACAGCAAGTTCAAAAAGTTTCAGATGGAACTTCTAAATCAGAAACTTCTGTTGAAGAAGAATACATGAGCGATGTAGACGGTGTAGTTATTCTTAGTCTTGCACAGTCAGATGAATATGATAACAAACTTGTTGCAATGCAATTTCTTGAAGAAGCTGTTAATAGTGGAAATACCTCCCCTGATATTATGAAAGCACTAAATCAACTTGCAGGAGAAGGAATTAATTCGCAGTCAAGAACAAATGGTCGCCTTATGAATAATTTCCCAGATATTCGCAGACGTGCCTGCCTTTCTCTTGGAAAAATTAAAACTGAAGAATCAAAGAATTACCTTGTAAAAGTTACTCTTGCCGAAAATGAACCAATGGTTATTGCTGCTGCAGTTAATTCTCTTGGCGAAATCGGTATAAACTCTAATGATGAAGTTGTAGATGCAATCTCTTTTGCAAATAGAAGAAATCAGATTTTAAATCCTACTTCATCCCTTGCATTTGAAGTAATTGATGCATACGAAAAACTTTCTGAAAATACAGAAAATAAGAAAATTATCATCGATTCACTTTCAAAAATTGCAGCAGACTATCATTATGCAACTCCTGTAAGATCAAAAGCATTAAAATTATTAAAAGGTCTTAGCGGAACAGATAGTTCTTCTGAAAACGCAAAATAAATAACAAAAAGAAAGCCTTGCATCCTAATTTTCCAAGGCTTTCTTTTAATTTAGGAAATAAAATGGAACCTATCATTCTTGCATCCTCTTCTCCAAGACGACAGGAAATTTTAAGAATGCTGAACATTCCCTTTAGGGTTATGCTGCCTAATATCGATGAAACTCTTGTAAACGGAGTTGATATAGAAGATGTTCCGGAACTTCTTGCACGGGAAAAAGTATCTGCAGTAATTCATTCTCTTCCTTCTCAACAGGAAATCCAATGGATTTTAGGTGCCGATACTGTAATTGTCTATAAAAATCGCATTTTAGGAAAACCTCAGGATTCAGATGAAGCATTTTCATTTTTAAAAGAACTTCAGGGAAATACACATACTGTAATTACAGCAATTGTTTTATATAATGGCAAACAAAAATCAACTACCTCTAAAGTTTGCAAAACTCAAGTAACATTTGCACCAATGACAGATGAAGAAATTCAGTGGTATCTTGAAACTGGAGAATGGCATGGTGCAGCCGGCGGATACAGAATTCAGAGTCTTGCTTCTCTTTTTATTAAAAAAATTGAAGGTTCACAAAGTTGTGTTACAGGGTTGCCAATCAATGAACTTTATGATATTTTAAGGGAGCAGGACTATTCTGTATTGAATTAACCTGCTTGATAATTTTTATCAAATCTTCCGGGCGTTATAGCTACGAGAAAAAGAGTATGGGGTAAGTAAAAAACTTACCAGTGAAGGAGATCATCATGGCAGTTGTAACCATGAAAAACCTGCTTGAATCTGGAGTTCACTTCGGTCATCAGGTAAAACGTTGGGATCCTAGAATGAAGAAGTATATCTTCGCTGAAAGAAACGGAATCCACATTATCGATTTGCAGAAAACTATTGCTGCAATTAAAGATAGTTATGAAGCAGTACAGAAGACTGTTGCTGCTAGAAAAACAGTACTTTTTGTTGGTACAAAAAAACAAGCTCAGCAGGCAATTCAGAGCGAAGCAGAACGCTGTGGTATGTTTTATGTAAATAACCGCTGGCTTGGTGGTATGCTTACAAACTTCTCTACAATTAAAAAATCTCTCTTACGTCTTAAGAGAATTGAAAAGATGGAAGTTGACGGCACTCTTGATAAACTTACAAAAAAAGAAGTTTCTTCTCTCTTAAAAGAAAAAGCAAAACTTGAAAAGAATCTTGGTGGTATCAAGGAAATGAAAGAACTTCCTGGAATCATTTTCGTAATTGATACTCACAAAGAACAAATTGCTGTTGCAGAAGCACGCAGAATGGGAATTCCAATTATTGCCGTTGTTGATACAAACTGCAATCCAGAAGGAATTACTTATCCTATTCCTGGTAACGATGATGCAATTCGTGCAATTTCTTTATTCACATCTATAATTGCAAACGCTGTTATTGAATCTGGTAACGAAAACGGTCTTAAGATTCTTGAAAATCTTGATAGCGATGAAGAAGTTGTTACAGATGCAGCAAACAAGAATGAAGATGAAGAAATCTCTGATTATACAAATTATCAGCCAACTGAAACAAAAGAATCAGTTCCTGAAGAAGAAGATAATCAGCTTGTAGATGAAGACAAGATTTACGAAGACAATAAATAAGGAATTAAAATGAATTATACGGCTAATGACGTAAAAGCACTTCGCGATGCAACTGGTGCTGGTCTTTTGGACTGTAAAAAAGCACTTAATGAAACAAATGGTAATGTTGCAGAAGCTGAAAAACTTTTGAAAGAAAAAGGTCTTGCAGCTATGGCAAAGCGTACTGATAGAACTGCTGCCGAGGGTCGAATTGTTGTAAAACAAGACGGAAATAGCATTGCAATTACAGAAACTCTTTGCGAAACAGACTTTGTTTCTAATAACGAAGATTTTATTAACGTTGCAGAAAAAGCTGCAGAAACTACTCTTTCAAAGAAGGCTTCAGGTGTTCTTGATGAACACAAGGCACTTATTGATTCAATTCTTGTTAAGTTCAGAGAAAATATGTCTGTAAAACGTGCAGAATATGTAGAAGTTCCTGCTGGCTGTGTTGCATCTACTTACGTTCACCATGATCATAAAATTGGTGCTGTAGTAGTTGTAAAAGGTTCTGAAGCAGATTCTGTAAAAGATTTTGCACACGTTTGTTGTCTTCATTTGGCTTCAAACAAACCTGACTACATTAATCAGTCTGATGTTCCACAGGCATATATTGACGAACAGACAGAAATCTTTAAGGCTCAGATGGCAGAAGATCCTGCTATGGCAAAAAAGCCTGATAATGTAAAAGAAGGAATTCTTAAAGGAAAAGTTAATAAACTTTTGGCTTCTAACTGCTTTATGGATCAGCCTTACCTTGACAATGAAAAGATTACTGTAAAACAGGCTCTTGCAGAAGCTGGAAAGGCAGCTGGTGCAACCTTATCTTTTGAAAAGATTATTCTTTTTGTTCTTGGTAAATAAATAAAACCAAAAGCGGTTGGTTTTGTGCCGGCCGCTTTTTTGTTTATTCTATTCTTGTTTTGTGAAAATAAACTTTTCACGTTGTTTTTTTTGGAGATTATATGTCAGAAGAAAAAATGGAAAAAACAGTTTCTTCATTAAAGGAACGTTTTAATGGTATTAGAACAGGTCGTGCATCGGCTGCAATTTTTGATAAAGTTAAAGTTGATTATTATGGAACAAAATCACCATTAAATCAGGTTGCTACTGTTTCTATTCCAGAAGCACGTTCAGTTGTAATTCAGCCGTTTGATAAATCTCTTATTGTTGAAATTGAAAAAGCAATTCTTACTGCTGATCTTGGATTAAATCCTTCTAACGATGGAAAAGTTATACGCATTGCTATTCCTCCTCTTACTGCAGAAAGAAGAAAAGAACTTGTAAAGCAGGCTAAAACTTTTGCAGAAGAATCAAGAACTTCAATTCGTAATATACGTCGCGACGGAAACGAAGAATTGAAAAAAAAGCAAAAAGCATCAGAAATTACAGAAGATGAATTAAAAAAAGAAGAAGATTCACTTCAGAAACTTACTGATAAATACATTGCAGAAATTAACAAAATTTACGAAGCAAAAGAAAAGGAAATTTTGGAATAATGATAAATCTTGAAGCAGTACCTGTTCATATTGGAATTATAATGGACGGCAATGGTCGTTGGGCAAAAAACAAAGGACTCCCTCGAACTAGTGGGCACAAAGAAGGGCTTTCTACAGTCAAAAATATTGTGCGTACTGCTTCAGAAATTGGCGTAAAATATTTAACTTTATATACATTTTCAACAGAAAATTGGAAAAGAACTCAAGAAGAGGTTGGCTTTTTAATGAATCTTATCCGAGTTCATCTTAGAGCGGAATTTCAGTTTTACAAAGAAAATAAAATACGTATAAAACATTTGGGAAATCTTTCTGGGCTTCCTGATGACATTCAAAAAGAGATAATAAATATCCAAAACGATACAAAGGATTTTTCAGGATTGACTGTTGTTTTGGCTATAAATTATGGTGGACGCGATGAAATTGTTCGCGGAATAAAAAAAATAATTTCAAATAATCCTGATGTTTCTGATATTACAGAAGAAACTGTTAGAAAATCTTTTGATATAGAAGATTTACCGGATGTAGATTTGCTCATAAGAACTGGTGGCGAGTTACGGCTTAGTAACTTTTTATTATGGCATGCTGCTTATGCAGAATTTGTTTTTACAAATACCCTGTGGCCGGATTATAATAAAGAAGAATTTTTTGCTGATATAGAAGATTATCAAAAACGTTCAAGACGTTTTGGTGGCTTAAAGTCTAATTAAGAATGGGTGGAATATGACAAAGCTTACTCAAAGATTACTTACTTTTTTTATTGGAATACCTTTAGTTCTAGGAATTGTTTTTATGGATTACTGGAATCACCTTCCAATAAATGCTTTGGCTTGTATCGTTTCTGCGTTTGCCGCAGATGAACTTTTTAAGATTTTCAATAAAAAAATTCAATTACAGAATAGATGTCTTATAATAATTTTAGCAGTATTAATGCCACTTACAAGTTACTTTTTAGTTTTCCTGTCTAAGTCATATAATAATGTTGATTTTTCTTTATGGATTTTTTTGATTGCGGCAATGATTTTAATGGGAATCGAAGTTTTTAAAAACAAGATTTTTGATGATTCGCTTTTGCGAATTGCTGCATCAATTTTTATAGTTTTTTATTGTGGTTTTCTTTTTACTTTTATTACAAGAATAACTTTATTTAAAGAATCCACAGTTTTCCTTGGACTATTTCTTTTTACAGTTTTTATGAACGACTCTTTGGCTTGGCTTTTTGGAGTTCTTTTTGGTAAAAATAACAGAAATGTTTTTTCTGCAAGTCCAAATAAAAGTGTAGCCGGCTTTATTGGTGGAATTTTTGGAGCTATTCTTTCCTGTGTTCTTGCACGCTTTTTGTGGCCACATATTTTTACTTCTTCAATTTATTTTTCTGTTTTACTCGGTTTCCTGACTTCTATTGCAGCAATTACAGGAGATCTTATTGAATCCGTTTTTAAACGTTCTGCAGATGTAAAAGACAGTGGAAACATAATTCCTGGTCGTGGTGGTATTCTTGACTGTATTGATTCAATAGTTTTTGCTGCTCCTGTTTTTTATGTTGCTTCTTATCTTCTTTTTCATCCAGAAATGACTAATTTTTAATTAGGTTAAAAAAAATGAAAAAAGTATTAGTTTTAGGTTGTACAGGCTCAATTGGAAGTAATACACTGGACATTTGCCGTTCATTTCCAGAAAAGTTTTTAGTATGTGGAATTACATGCAATAAAAACGTTGAAAAACTTAACGAACTTTCTAATGAATTTAAATGTAAAAGTTCACTGACCATAAAAGAAAACACAGAAGGAATTAAACGTCTTATTGACGAAACAAAACCTGATATTGTAGTAAATGGAATTGCAGGTTCTGCAGGTCTTATTCCCTCTAAGCTTGTCCTTGATGCAGGAATAAATCTTGCACTCGCAAATAAAGAAACAGTTGTTATGGCTTGGCCATTAATAAATAAACTTGCAAAAAATAAAAATGCACTTATCATTCCTGTTGATTCGGAACATTCCGCAATTTTTACTTTATTAAATCAGGCAAAAAAAGAAAATGTTTCTGAACTTGTAATAACCGCAAGTGGTGGTCCTTTTAGAACTTTACCAGCAGAAGATTTAAAAAAAGTTACTCTTAAAGATGCATTAAAACATCCTACATGGAGTATGGGAACAAAAATTACAATTGATTCTGCAACCCTTGCAAATAAAGGACTTGAAGTAATTGAAGCAAACCGACTTTTTGGTTTTGATGTTGAAAAAATAAAAGTTGTAGTTCATCCAGAAAGTTTAGTTCATTCGCTTGTTCGTACACGCGATGGTATGCTTTATGCACAAATAAGCGACCCGGACATGAAACATCCAATCTACTCTGCCCTTACTTTTCCAAAAAATGAAGAAAATTATTTAAAACCTTTTGAACTTTTTGATCACAAAATGACATTCTTTAAGCCTCGATATGAAGATTTTCCTATGTTAAAATATGCTTTTGAAGCTACAAAAAAAGATGGTTCATATACTATTGCTTATAATGCAGCAAATGAAATTGCAGTTAGTAACTTTATAAATGGAAAAATAACTTTTACCCAGATTCCGCAAGTTGTTTATGCTGTATTAGAAAACGATTGGACAGAACAAGCCTCTTCATTTGAAGACGTTTTTGAAGCCGATAAAAAAGCCAGAAAAATTGCCGAGGAAAAGATTCAATGCGGATTATAATTGGTCTTATTTTCCTATTTTTTTTGATATTTTTTCATGAAGCAGGACATTTTATTGCAGCAAAACTTTTCGGTGTAAAAGTTGAGGCATTTTCCATTGGCTTTGGACCGATTTTATTTCATAAACAAAAAAATGGAACAGATTATCGTTTTTCATTAATTCCACTTGGTGGTTATTGTGCTATGAAAGGCGAAAAAGATTTTAAGAAATCCTTAGATGCTGGTCTTGATCACATTGAAGCAGAAAAAGATTCTATGTATGGGGTTCATCCATTAAAAAGACTTTTAATTGCATTTGCAGGTCCTTTTTCTAACCTTTTTTTTGCTTTTTTTGCTTTTACGTGCATCAATTTGATTGGTTATACTTATTATTCTTATTCAAATAAAATTAATATTCCAGATGAAAAAAATCACCCGGAACTTCAAAGTGTTGCAAAAAAAGCCGGTCTAAAAAGTGAAGACATTATTGTAAGGATAAACAATAAAGAAACTCCTGACTTTTCAGCAATTATTGAGCAAGTTTCAACAAATCCTGATAAAGATATTCTTGTTACAGTTCAACGGGAAAATAAATACATCGATTTTACACTTCATACAGATATGGATAAAAAAACTGGAACTGGAAAAATAGGAATTATCGCAGACACAGACTCCATCGAAAGAAAAGAAAAGAAACCTGTTTGGATTTTTCCAGCAATTTCAGAAGGATTTTTAGAAACAATAAACACCTGCTCCCTTACATTAAAAGGTTTTGCCACATTATTTAAGGGTGTTGAATTAACAGAATCAGTTTCTGGTCCTGCAAGAATTGCAGATATGATGGGAAAAGCCGTAAAAGAATCTTTTGCTTCATCTTTACGAGCAGGTTTTGTAAACACATTAAGTTTTTTAGCAATTATCAGTATTTCACTTGGAATAATGAATCTTCTTCCTATTCCAATTCTTGATGGTGGACTTATTTTTTTTGCTTTTATCGAATTTATTTTTAATAGAAAAATGTCTCCTAAAATTCTATACTATATCCAGTTTATCGGTCTTATTTTTATTGCAACCTTATTTGTAATCGGATTAAATGGTGATATTCACTATTTTGTAAATTTATTAAAGGGAAAAATCCAATGAAAAATATTTTTAAAAATATAACATCAGTTTTTTATATAATTCTTTTTACTTCAAACTTTTTTATAACGGCACAAACACACATTTCCCCACAGGCACATCAAGAACCTGTAAATATGATTGTTCCTGCATGCAGCGAAAACAGCCTGATTAAATCTTTTTTTTCTATTGGAAAAGATGGATTTCTTGTAAAATGGACAAGCGACGCAGAAGGAAAAAATTATCAGGGCGAACACTATCAAATTTCTGATATGGAAATAAAAATGGCAGCAGTTTCTCCAGACGGAAAAGAAATTGCTGTTTACGAAACTGACGGCGGACTAACAAACAGACTTTCCGTTTGGAATTGGGACAATTTAACCCGAAGATTCGCAAGAAGATTTTCTGATTCAATTACTTCTTTGTCATATTCTGAAAATGGAACATATATAATTGCAGGAACAGCAACTGTAGACGGTGCAGTATTTATAAAATCTTCTGATGGCTCCGTAATAGATAAAATCCATGATAATACTGGAATTGTAAGTTATATTTTAACTTCTAAAACAGAAAAAACAGCCGCAATGTATTCACCTGCTGGAAGTCTTTCTTACTACAACACGCAAAACGGCCGCTTAAAAGAAAAATATTCTGTAATGCAAGGTTTAGAGCAAACAGTTCTATTTAATAAACAACTTTTTCTTGCAGGAATAAAAGATAATACAATTTTTGTTTTTCATGCTCTTTCTGGAAAACTTTTATATACAACAAAAACAGATAACGCGATTATTTTGCAAAGTAAAAGTGATAGAAATCTTTACTACCTTGAAAATGACTTAAAGGGAACTTACACCCTTAAAATGCTGGAAAATGACAAAAATAGAACAGTTACACCGCCAAGAATTATAAAAACCTACAAAGGACCACGCTCTGTAAGTGAAATAATAACATGTGGCTGTAAATCAAAAAATGAAATTCTTCTTGGCTCAAGAGCAGGTGCGATATTTAAAGCAGACACTTCGATAGAAACTGAAGTAAAAAATCTGAATATGATTACAGTAAACACATATGATAAGATTTTTGATATGTCTCCGATTGGTGAAGATTTTTATTTTCTTACAAAAAAAGCACTTTACCGTTCTTCTTATGAAAAAGGAAACATAAACAGATTAGGAGATAATCCTGGCCAAACACAAATAATTACCTATGGCGATAAACTTATTTTATGGTCAAAAGGAACAAGAAAACCTGTTCAAATTTATGATTATTCAAAACCAGAAGTTATTACGCTCTTTACTCCAAAAAATAATTTACAGTCAGTACGTCTTTTTGGAACAAAAATAATTGAAATGGAAAGCAATTCCGTTGTGAATTTATTTGATTTGGAAAGCAATAAATTAGAAGAACTTTATACAGGAGCTGGTCTGCAAGATGCAGTTCTTGCTCAGGATGGAAAACTTTATGTTGCAAAATCCTATGCAACAAATCCTCATTCTTCCCTTTTATGTGTTGATATTACTACACGAGAAACAATTCCTGTAAACTTAAAAGGAAACGTTGCATTCGCTCTATCTGTAAAAGATAACAATATTTATGGAATAAGTATTCAAACGCAGGATAATACAAAAAAAACAATTGTATTTAAGTTCAACATAATTTCAAAAATGACCACCACTATCCTAAGACTTAATGACGAAGATTCAGAAGCCTTTACTTACTTAAAAGATAACTTTTTATATACAAACATAGGAAAAGACACAATACGAGCCTGCTCTTTAAGCGAAAATACTAACTTTAAGCTGCGTCGTTCTGCTTCTTTACCAATAAAAGTTTCTCAAAACGCTACAAAAGTTGTAATATTGAATAAAGACGGCAGTATCAGCTGGTACGAAACAGGAAAGCCTGGCGTTATTTCAGACTGGTACCTTACAACAGACGGCAGTTGGCTTGCCTATTAAAAATATAAAAACAAAATAAAAAATCAGCCTTTATAAACCTTTTCTATATATTCAAGGGCTGATTTTTTCCAGCTGAAATCTTGACTCATTGCTTGTACTCTAAGTTTTTTTATAAGATCTTTATTTTTATAAAAAGACAATGCCCATTTTACAGTTCCATAAATAGCATCTGGAGTTAAATCCGTAAATTTAAAACCTGTTCCAGTTTGAGTATTTTCATCAAATTGAAAAACGGTATCGCAAAGCCCACCAGTTTCATGCACAATAGGCAAAGTTCCATAAATCATTGAATAAATTTGATTTAATCCACAAGGTTCATATCGGGAAGGCATTAAAAAATAATCAGAACCTGCTTCAATAAGATGACTTATTTCTTCTGAATAACCAGAAAAGCGGGCAAGATTCGGAAGTTTATTTGAAAGAATTTCTATTTCTTTTTCACACCAATATTCACCCGTACCGGCAAGAACAAACTGAACATTAAAATCCGCACACATTCTGTACATTGAACCATAATTCGGCTCAAAAAGTTCATGTATTCCTTTTTGACTTGCAAGCCTAGATACAATTCCAACCAAGGGAATATCAGGGTCTTGTTTTAAGCCAAAACGTCTTTGAAGTTCCGCCTTATTTTCTTTTTTATTTTCAATAGTTTCTTTTGAATAATTTTTAAAAATATATTTATCAGTTTCTGGGTTCCACACAGAAACATCGGCACCATTTATAATTCCTGTAAAATCATTTTTTCTTAGACGAATAATGCCGTCAAGTCCGCAACCAAAAAATCCGCTGGAAATTTCTTTTGCATAAGTGGGACTTACTGTTGTAATTTTATCTGCACAAAAAATTGCACTCTTTAAAAAATTAATTGAGCCATTTTGAAATAAAAATGACTTATTCATAAAATCTTGTGGAAGAGTTAAAAAAGGAAATGCTTTTTCAGAAAAACTTCCCTGATACGCCATATTATGAATTGTAAAAACAGATTTTGTGTTCGGAAAGTTATTTCTTTCAAAAAACTTTAATAAAAGCGGACACATTGCCGTAGACCAATCGTTAGAATGAATAATATCCGGAATCCAATTTATCTGTTTACAAAGACAAAAAGCCGCACGAGCAAGAACCGAAAAACGCAACGGATTATCCTGATAGGAAGACTGGCAATTTTCCCCATAAATCCCTGCTCTTCCAAAAAGTTTTTCGTAATCTACAAAATAAAAATCAATATTTGCATACGTTGTTGAATAAAAATCAACAACAATATCAGAAAAACCTATGTTCAAAAGCACAGATTTTTTTTCAAGAGAAAGATTTTTCCTATCAATAAAATAATATCGCGGAAGAAGAATTTTTACTTCCTGGCCGGCTTCTTTTAATGCTTTTGAAAGCCCTGTAACAGCATCAGCCAAGCCACCTGTTTTAGCAAATGGCACAGCTTCTGCACTTACCATAAGAATTTTCATTTAATTTTTTCCGCTTTCTACAGCCTTTTTAAATGCTTCTTTTGAATTAAGGATTGTTTTTTCAGAAACACAATAAGAAATTCTAAACCAACCTTTTCCTGCAAAACCACTTCCAGGAGCACAAAGAATGTTGAATTTCTTTAGATGTTCTGTAAATGCAAGGTCATCGCCGTTAAAAGATGAAGGAACCTTTACAAAAAGATAAAATGCTCCCTCTGGAACGGCATATTCTAAACCAGCATAATCCATAACCTCGGTAATTTCTTTCATTCTTTTTTCATAAAGAGAATAATCGCATTTTGCATTCCAACTTTTTGCAACAACCTTCTGAAAGAATGCCGGAGCATTAACATAACCTAGGATTCTTGTTGTAAGAACACAGGCAGAAGTCATTTCCTTAAAATCTGGAGATAAAGGATTTACTGCAATGTAACCTAATCGTTCACCAGGAATGCTTAAATTCTTTGCAAAAGAAGTAACAACAACCGAATTTTCATAAAATGGAAAAATCGGAGAAACTTTTTTATTTCCGTAAACAATTGCCCGGTACGGTTCATCAGCAATAATCCAAGGATAACGGTCATTTTTCTTTCCAGCCTCATGTAAAATTTCAGAAAGAGCTTTTATATCATCTTCTGAATAAATTTTTCCTGTAGGATTATTTGGAGAATTTATTATTACTGCAGCAGTTTTTTTGTTCAAAGCATTTTTAATTGCCTGAATATCAAGACTAAAATCATCTTTTGTATTTACACGACAGATTTCAGCACCGTGATTGTGTATGTAATGATCATATTCTGTAAAATAAGGACAAGGAACAATTACTTCATCCTCTGGGTTTACAATCGCTTTTAAAACAGAGTTTATGGCACCCGCTGCCCCAACAGACATTATAATTGATTCGTAAGAAACAGGCACGCCCTGCTCAAGCGAAGTTTTTTCTGCCATAGCCTTACGAGTTTCAATATAACCAGAGTTCGACATATAACCATGAGCGTTATGGCTTTTATCTTCTGCAACTTCTTTAATTGCATCAAGAACTTCTGCAGGAGGATCTAAGTCTGGATTACCAAGACTAAAGTCATAAACATTATCTGCACCAAATTTTTCTTTAAGAAGTGCACCTTCTTCAAACATTTTGCGGATTACACCCGCAGATGGATTTTGTAAAATTGATTTAATATTTGTAGAAATCATGATAGTCATCATTATATCACAACTGTTTATTGAAAATAAATAAAATAAACCTTATTATTTAGCAATATGAAGAAAAAAATTATTTTTATTGTATTGTCATTTTTATCGTTACACATTTTTGCTTTACCATTCAACGAAAAACTTACAGAAGAAGACCAAAAAGTTCTTTCTGAAGGCGGAGTCATTGCCCGAAATATTGATAAATACAAAAACATCAGTATTAAAAGTGATAATCCAATAGTACAAAGAATGCTTACTCAAATAAAAGATTTAGAGCCAAACTACCTTACAGAACTTATTCAAATTCGTCCTTGTGACGGTAATGAAAATCTTTTAGAAAAATTAAATGAAGTTCTTTCAGATATTAAGAGTTATGCAGGAATACCTTATTGGTCTGTACGTCACGAAAGATATTACGACCTTTATTCAAGTGCAGAAATCTTAAAAGAAGAAAAGATTTCCGTTTCAAGACGTCTTTTTCAAACAGATCTTTATATGGAACCTTTTGGCCATATTTTGTCTCCAATCGCAATTGAAACTGGCGAAGATTATTTAATTTATACAAACTCAAACTCTAACACTTTAAAAATAAAAGGTTTTACAGCAGTAAAAGCAAATAATATGAAATCAATAATTTTGCTGTTTAAAGACGGCGACAATTGGATTTTGTACGGTATTGGCGGTTGTAAAGCCCCACGAATTTCCATTCTTGAAAATAGAATTGAAACATCGTTCATAAATAGAATAAAATCTTTTTGCAATTACGTTTTTACAAAAATTTAAGGAAAAACTATGGTTTGGGTAACAGGATGCAAAGGTATGCTTGGACAGGAAGTGTGCCGACAACTTGAAAAAAATAAAATCGCCTGGATTGGCTCTGGTAGTGAAGTAGACATTACAGATTTTGACGTTCTTGAAAAGTTTTTAACTTCAAAAGAAACGGAACTTTATTCAAAATATCATAACACGCCAGAACTTGACTATGATGGCGGAAAAATAAAGTGGATTATAAATTGTGCCGCATATACAAATGTTGACAAAGCAGAAGAAGACGCAGAGTCAGCAGAAAAACTTAATGTTAAAGGCTCAGAAAACTTGGCTCGCGTTGCAAGAGCACACAATGCAAAACTAATTCAAATTTCTACTGATTATGTTTTTGACGGAAATGCAACCTCTCCAATTTCTGAAACCTCTGAAAAAAATCCTATTGGTGTATACGGAAGAACAAAGTCATGTGGTGAAGATGCAATAATAAAGTCGATGACACAGTATTATATAATTAGAACTGCGTGGCTCTATGGCTTTGATGGAAAAAACTTTGTATACACAATGACCAAATTATTTAATTTAAAAGATAAGATAAAAGTTGTTTCCGATCAAAAAGGCAGCCCAACATTTTGTGGTGATCTTAGTGACGCAATCATAAGGATTATTTTAAAAACACGCAAATCAAAAAGTTTTTTTGGTAAGAACAGTATTCCACCATTTGGAATTTATAATTTTACAAATCAAGGTGAAACAGATTGGTTTACTTTTGCCAAAACAATTTACGAAATTGAAAAAAAATATTCAATTATTTCAAATGAATGCGAAATTGAACCGTGTACAACTGCGGAATATGTAACAAAAGCAAAGCGACCGGCCTATTCAGTTTTAGACAAAACAAAAATAGAAAAAGAACTTAAAATTAAGATTCCAAATTGGAAGCAAAGTCTTGAAAGTTTTATAAAAAATAAAAATTTTAATCCAATATAATAATTATGAAAAACTCTGTAAAACAAAAATTACTTTTATTGCCTTACGATTTAATTTTACTTTTTTCGATAGCACTCTTTTTTGCATTGCCATGGGGATTTAAAAATTATCCGCTCCAGTTTCAATGGAATGTATTTTTTGTGCTTGCTTCCGACACTTCTGGGGCAGACAGCGGAACTGGTAAATCGATTTTATTCGGTTTTGTACTTCCGGCAATTTTAATTTTTGTGATTTTTAAGCTTTTTATGCTGTTTTTTGTAAAAAATCAAAAGAAATCTTCGTTTGTTTATAAAATTGTTTCTATCACATCTTTTTTTCTTTCGGTTTTTATTCTTTCGGTAACATCTAAAATATGGATTTATTTTTCGATTGCAAAAAATATTTTTGGAAAACCTGTAAAATCTGATTTTTACGAAGAAAATTTTATTTCAGAAAAAGATTTTAATGTCGTTCCGCCAGAAAAAAAACGCAATCTAATTTTGATTTTTATGGAATCAATGGAAAACGGTTTTACTTCTCAAAAAGAAGGCGGACTTCTAAAAAATAATATTACGCCAAACATTAATCAGATTGCAAAAGCAAACATAAGTTTTGGAACTGGTGGTACAAATCTTCAGGGAACGTCGTGGACTGTAGCAGGGCTTTTTTCAAAAACTTCAGGGTTGCCCTATTTTTTTCCGTTCAGCAAAAATGATGGAAAAGTTCAATGTCTTCCAAAATTAAAAAAATTAGGCGATTTTTTATATGACCAGAATTATAATTTAGTTTTTTCGATGGGTTCAAAAAAGCAATTTGAAAACCGCGATATTGTGCTGGAACAGCAGCATTTTAAAATACACGACATTGACTGGTACAAAGAAAACGGCTTGTTAGACAAAAATTATCAGGTTTTTTGGGGTTTTGAAGACAAAAAACTTTACGATTTTGCAAAATTTGAATTAAAAAATCTTTCTTCAACAGATAAGCCGTTTGTTTATTCAATGCTTACGGTAGACACGCATTTTCCAGACGGATACAAGTGTGAACTTTGCAAAGAAGAATACGCAGAAAAAATCGAAAATGTTTTCAGTTGTGCAGACAGCCAGCTTAAAAACTTTCTTGACTGGGCAAAAGAGCAGGCTTGGTATAAAGACACAACAATTGTAATTACAGGAGATCACAATTATCTTAATGCTCCGTTAAATAATTTTATTGAGCGGGATTCAAATCTTTCAAAAAAAGAAATAAACGAACGCAGAAAGTTCCTTTTTATTACAATCAATCCTTATGGTAATCTTAAAAATGTTGATAAAAACAGGAATTTTTCTTCTTTTGATGTTTTGCCGACAGTTTTGGAATCTTTAGGAAATAAAATTGAAGGAAACGGAATGTATTTTGGTCGTTCCCTATTTTCTAATAAACCTACTCTTGTTGAAGAATATAAATCTTCTTACATAGAAGAAAAAACAATGGTAAAAAACACAATATACGAATCTTATAAGTAAAGTTTATAAGTTTTTTTCCCTTTACAAAAAAATCATGGCAAACAAAAAAATTATCTATCAGAATAATTTTTATTTATCCATTCTTTGTAGGAACCATTTTTTATATGACTAATCCATTCTTCATTAGATAAATACCATTTTATTGTTGTTAAAAGACCTTCTTCAAAAGTCATCTTTTTTTGCCAGCCCAAAAGATTTTTTGCTTTTGAACAGTCGATTGCGTATCTTCTGTCGTGGCCAGGTCGGTCTTTTACAAAAGTAATTGATTTTTTAACTTCATCCGGATTTTTGTTCAATTCTTTTGAAGTCAATTCAATTACTGTATTTAAAAGTTTAATGTTCTGCCATTCGTTTTCGCCACCAAGATTCCATTTTGAACCGTCAGGAGCACTTTTTACAATCTGCCAAACGCCACGGTTATGGTCTTCTACATAAATCCAGTCGCGAATATTTTTTCCATCGCCGTAAACTGGAAGATTTTTTCCGTCTTTAATGTTTGAAATCATAAGTGGCAAAAGTTTTTCTGGGAACTGGAACGGGCCGTAATTGTTCGTACAGTTTGAAAGCGTTATCGGAAGACCGTAAGTGTGAAAATATGCCATTACAATATGGTCAGAACTTGCCTTTGAAGAAGAATATGGAGAACGCGGATCGTAAGGTGTTTTTTCTGTAAAATAGCCAGTTTCGCCCAAAGAGCCATAAACTTCATCAGTTGAAATATGATGGAACAAAACATCATCACGCATTGTGCCGTCTGCCTTTTTCCAAAAGTTTTTTGCACAGTCCAAAAGATTAAAAGTTCCCATTACATTCGTTTTCATAAATGCTTCAGGACCTAAAATTGAGCGGTCAACATGACTTTCTGCCGCAAAATGAATAATTGTATCAATGTCGTACTGTTTTAAAATCCGTTCAATCTGTTCGCGGTCGCAAATGTCGACTTTTTCAAAAAAGTAGCGTTTTCCGCCGTATTTTTTTTCGATATTTGCAAGGCTTTCGGCGTTTCCAGCATAAGTAAGACAGTCAACATTTACAATTGTTCCGTCAAAACCTGAATCCATAAAATCTTTTAAGCCAGAACTTGATTCCCCTAAAAGATAATGAATAAAATTGCAACCAATAAAACCGGCACCACCAGTAACCATTATATTTTTTAATTTTCGCATGATTTTTCCTTATAAAATAAAATTAAATTAAAATTAGCCAATCCATTTTCCTTTTAAATCAAAATAACGATTTTCAAGGTCAAATGGAGCATGATTTTTATCTTTTTCGCTTAAATTAGCGTTTTTTGTAATTCCTGGAAGAACACTTTCCCAATCGATTGCGATTTTTGGGTCATTCCACATAAGTCCGCCTTCATCTTCCGGGTGATAAAAATCCGTACATTTGTAGGCAAAAATTGCTTCGTCTGTTAAAACGCAAAATCCGTGGGCAAAACCTTCCGGAATGTAAAACATATTCTGCTTTTCGCTGTCTAAAACAACGCCGTAATACTTTCCAAAAGTAGCACTTCCAAGGCGTAAATCAACTGCAACATCGTAAACTTTTCCCTGTAAAGCACGAACTAATTTTCCCTGCGGATGCAAAGTTTGAAAATGAAGACCTCGCAAAACATTTTTAGAAGATTTTGACTGATTATCCTGAACAAACTTCATTTTTAATCCAGCTTCAAAAAAATCTTTTTCGCTGTAAGTTTCTAAAAAATAACCGCGATTATCGCCAAAAAGTTTCGGCTGTATTTCATATAAGCCTTCAATCGGGCAATTCTTAAATTCAAATGACATTTTTTCCTCTGTATTAAATTAATTTTCTGCAATGAACTCTAAATATCGGCCGTAATCGGTTTTGTAACCTTTTGCAAGTGCCAATAATTCTTCTTTTGAAAGCCAGCCGTTAGCATAAGCAATTTCTTCTATGCAGGAAACATAAAGCCCCTGTCGTTTTTCGATTGTCGCAATAAAGTTTGACGCTTCCAAAAGGCCGTCGTAAGTTCCAGTGTCAAGCCACGCCATTCCACGACCTAAAAGTTCAACTTTAAGCTGATTTCTGTGTAAATATTCATTATTTACAGAAGTAATTTCAATTTCACCACGACTAGAAGGCTTAACATTTGATGCAATTTCTACAACAGAATTATCATAAAAATAAAGACCTGGAACTGCATAATTCGATTTTGGTTTTATTGGCTTTTCTTCAATTCCTAGAACATTATTGTTTTTGTCAAATTCTACAACGCCGTAAGCAGTCGGATCTTTTACATAATAGCCAAAAATTACTGCACCTTTCTGATTTTTAATTTTTTCTGCGGCATTTTTAAGCGTGTGAGTAAAACTTTGTCCGTAAAAAATATTGTCACCCAAAACCAAAGCAACATCATCGTTTTTAATAAAATCTTTTCCAACTATAAACGCGTCTGCCAATCCTCTAGGTTCAGTTTGAACGGCATATTCAAAACGCATTCCAAGCCACGAACCGTCACCAAAAAGTTCTTTAAAGCAATTTATGTCACGCGGAGTTGAAATAATCAAAACTTCACGGATTCCGGAAAGCATTAAAACGCTAAGTGGATAATAAATCATAGGCTTATCATAAAGTGGCAGAATCTGCTTTGAAACAGCCTTTGTAATCGGGTAAAGACGAGTTCCAGACCCGCCTGCTAAAATTATTCCTTTCATATAACTCCCTATATTTATTTAAATTGAACTAAAAATAAGTTCAAGGTTCCCATTAAAAGTAACAGAACCAAAATTACAAGGTAAAATAAAATGGTCGCCTTTCTTTATCTGTTTTCCATTAATTGTTCCATTTCCAAAAATTACAGAACACAGTAAAAACGGCATTTTCTGTTCAAAAGAGGTTTCTTTTGTAATTTCTGCATGCCACACGGTAAAAAAGTTGCAAGAAACAAGCTGCTTAAACGAAGGCTCAAGGCTTTTTTCAGGATTTAATGGCAGTACCTGTTGAACAAAAGGTGCTTTTATTACATCAATGCTCTGCTTTACGTGAAGTGGCCGCTTTTTTCCGTCCTGAAGCCTGTCATAATCATAAACTCGATACGTTATGTCGCTTGACTGCTGCGTTTCTAAAATAACAGTTCCGCCTTTTATAGCATGAACAGTTCCTGGTTCAATAAAGAAAAAATCACCTTTTTTTATAGGAACTTCACGAATAAAATCGTTCCATTGATGGTTTTCTATCATCGATTTTACTTGTTCACTGTTCTTTGCATTGTGACCGATTACGATTTTCGTTTCCGGTTCGCAGTCCATAATGTACCAGCATTCAGTCTTTCCAAGAGAACCGTTTTCATTTTTGAATGCGTATTCATCGTCAGGGTGAACTTGAATGCTTAAATCTTTTTTTGCATCGATGATTTTAGTTAAAAGAGGAAACCTATCGCCCTTTACGTTTCCAAAAAGTTCAGGTTTTTCTTTCCATAAAGAACTTAAATGCATCCCCTTGTATTCATCGTTTAAAACTAAATCGTCGCCATTCGGATGAGCACTTATTCCCCATTGTTCAGAACCCCAGATAAGAGTTTTTACTTCTGGCTGTAAAAAAATCGGATTCATTTACTAACTGTTCCTCTTTTTTAATTCTTCCGCAATAATTTTTACGTCCTGAACCTTATCCTTTTTAGAAATAAGAATACCTTCTTTAGAAGTTACTACAACAATATCTTCAAGACCGATTACACCTGTAAAGAAATCTTTTGAATTAATATAGCAGTTTTTACTTCCAAGATTCATTACGTTTCCGGAAATTACGTTTCCATCAGAATCTTTTTCTTTAATTTCCCACAAAGCCGACCAAGAGCCAACATCGTTCCAGCCTGCGTCAAGTTTTACGACTTTGCCAAGTTTAGTTTTTTCCATAACAGCGTAGTCAATGGAATTACCTTTTATGGTTTCAAAATCGCCTTTATTAAGACGCGTAAAATCTGCATCGACTGCAGCATTTTCGTATGCTTTTATAGCCTTGTCATACATTTCAGGTTCAAACTTTTTTAATTCCGAAAGAAATACAGAGGCTTTAAATACGAACATTCCACTGTTCCAGCTGTAATTTCCGTCTGCAAGATATTCTTTTGCTTTTTCAAGGTTTGGTTTTTCAACGAACTTTTCAAGAACAAAAGCACCGTCTTCCTGCATTCCAGTTTTTATGTAACCATAACCAGTATTCGGTTCAGTAGGAACAATTCCGAATGTTACAAGAAAACCTTTTTCTGCTTCCTGAATGGCTTTTTTTACTGCCGTTTGAAAAACTTCTTTATTTTTAATTACATGATCGCTTGGAAGAACTATTACAACGCCATCAGAATCTTTCTGCATTACACCATAACAAGCCGAAGCAATTGCTGGTGCAGTATTCTTTGCAACAGGTTCAAGAATTATACCAGGATTTTTTACACCGATTTGTTTTAACTGCTCTGCGACAATAAAACGGTGTGCTTCATTACAAACAACAACAGGTTCAGAATGTTCAATTCCATCTAAACGAAGCAAGGTTTCCTGAATCATAGTATTTTCACTTACAAGTGAAAGAAACTGTTTTGGATGATTTCCAACTGATAAAGGCCAAAGTCTTGTGCCTGAACCACCAGAAAGAATTACAGGATAAAATGACATAACAACTCCAAAAATAAAACTAGTGGTATTCTATCATAAAGGGAAAAATCTTTCTATTGCTTTTCTTTCTACGTTTTTTTATTTATACAGCTTTGCAAAAAGAACACTTTTCAGAGTATTTCACTCGTTTTTCTTGATAAAACAAAGTGTTTTATCGGAAAAAACACTTTGTTTCATCGGAAAAAACACTTTGTTTCATCAGGAAAAACACTTTGTTTAACTGTAAGAAACAACCTGTTATTAAATGGATTAAATGTCGAGTTTTAGAAGAAATAGCAAAAACGCTTTCAGCGACTTTCCAAGTTGCTCAGACGGTTGTGCTCAAACTGCGTTTAAATGGATTCGGGTTGCTCCGCAACCTTAATCGTTTCCATCGCACAAAGTCTTCGCAACTTGTAAAGTCGCTTCCGCTTTTATCTGTTTGCTAAAAGAAACTTAGGCATTCGCTCTAGTTATTTTATCGCTTAAGGTTTACCGCTGTTGAAAGCATTGTATCCGAAGTTTGAATTGCTTTACTGTTGAACTCGTATGCACGCTGCGAAACAATCATCTGAACCATTTCATTTACAACGGAAACATTTGAAAGTTCAAGGAACTTGTGCCGGGTATCGCCAAAGCCTTCATAACCAGGACGACCGCCGAATGCTTCACCAGATGCGTTTGTCTGCACATAAACGTTATCGCCGTCTGCCTGTAGTCCTACTGCGTTTGGAAAACGGAAAAGTTCCAATTGACCTACTTCTACAGGTTCATTTCCGCCGTTAATTTTTACGCTTACTCGGCCAGTTTGTGTAATATTTAAGCTTGAAACGTCGTAACCTTCTGGAAGAATAATTTCTGGAAGAACGCGAAGTCCGTTGGAATTTACAAGTTGTCCGTTAGAATCAATCTTAAATGAACCGTCGCGTGTGTATCCGTAACTTCCGTCATACTTTTGAACACGGAAAAATCCTTCACCTACGATTGCAACATCAGTATCAACTCCAGTATTCTGAAGTGAACCTTGTTTCATAATTCTTTGTGTTGCAGCAAGTTTTACGCCGCTTCCCTGCTGTATTCCAACTGGCGTAACAGTATCTTCTGTTGCTGGAGTTCCTGCAAGTTTTATGTTTTGATAAACAAGATCTTCAAATTCAACCCTCTGCTGTTTGTAACCGGTAGTATTCACATTAGAAAGGTTATTTGAAATTACATCCATATTAGCCTGCTGCCCATTCATTCCGGTTGCAGCTGTCCATAAACTTCTTACCATTTTCTATTCCTCACATTACCTTGAATAAACCGCTGTCTTTGACCACAGAGTACCCATCATTGTATCTTCACTTGTAATTGTCTTTTGATTTGCTTCGTAAGCACGGTTCACTTCTATCATTTGAACCATTTCGTTTACTACGTTTACATTTGAAGTTTCCATATAACCTTGAAGAAATCTTGGGCGTTCGTCCCCTTCTGCAATATGAGCAGAACCTGAAATATCATTTGAAGAATAAAGGTTTTGTCCCATCTTTTTTAAATATCTTTCATTATCGAATCTTACAACTTTAAAGCGGTCTACTACAGATGAATCTTCCTGCATAGAAATAACACCGTCTTCGTTTACCGTAAACTTATCGTTTTCAACGTGAATAACGCCTTTTTCACCAAGAACAGGATAACCGTCTTTTGTTAAAAGAATTCCTTCTTTTCCAATTACAAAGTTTCCATCGCGTGTGTATCGTTCGCCAAGCGGTGTTTCTACTGCAAAAAAACCTTTTCCGCCAAAGGCAACATCTGTGTTTTGACTCGTTTCTCTGAATGAACCTTGTGCAAAATCTGTGTAATTTTCATTCGTTTCTATTCCAAGTCCAAGCTTTCCGATTACAGGAGCTGCTTCTGCTGAACCAAAAGGAGTTTCATAAACCCCATCAAGATTTGTACGACGTAAAAGAAGTTCAGAAAAAGATTTACTTACTGTAATATCACGTTTATAACCTGCTGTATCAACATTTGCAAGATTATTTGATATTGCATCTAATCTGTTTTGCTGGGCATTCATTCCGCTTGCCCCTGTATACCACCCGCGAATCATAGTTACCTCCAATATTCACCCACAGTTTTATTATCGGAATGTAAAAATTGCGGTTTAGAAAATTCTGTTTTATAATATGATTATGCAGAAAGAAAAAAATAAACCTCGTGTAGTTGCCTTAATTTTAGGCGGTGGTAAAGGAACAAGATTATATCCTCTTACAAAAGAAAGAGCAAAACCTGCCGTTTCGTTCGGTGGAAAGTACCGCCTTGTTGATATTCCGATTTCTAACTGCATAAACTCCGGCTATAAAAAAATTTATCTTCTTACGCAGTTTAATTCGACATCTCTTCATTTACATATAACCAATTCTTATAATTTTGACCGCTTTTCTTCGGGCTTTGTAGAAATTCTTGCTGCAGAACAGACCCTTGAAAATGATAAGTTTTACGAAGGAACTGCTGATTCTGTAAGAAAAAGTATGTCGCATTTTGAATCCCAAAAACCAACGCATTACATAATTCTTTCAGGAGACCAGCTTTACAGAATGAACTTAAGGAATTTTTTTGAATCTCATCTTCATTCCGGAGCAAGCATTTCTGTTGCAACTACGGCGGTTTCACGAACGGATGCAAGTCGTTTTGGAATCGTAAAAACTGATGATACGAACAGAATTATAGAATTCAGGGAAAAACCTGCTCCCGATATTGATATTTCCGCATGGAAAATAGCACCGGAAATAAGGGCGACAGTCCCTGATCCAGAAAAAGAATATCTTGCTTCCATGGGAATCTATATTTTTAATGCCTCAACGCTGGAATCAATTCTTAAAGAAAGTGAATCCAAAGACTTTGGTAAAGAAGTTATTCCGTCTTCAATTGGAAATTACATTGTAAATGCTTACGTCTTTAATGGTTACTGGGAAGACATAGGAACAATAAAGAGTTTTTACGACGCAAACATAAAACTTACCGACATCGACCCTGAATTTAATTTTTACGATGAAGATGAGCCGATTTACACTCACATGAGAAATCTTCCACCTTCAAAAATAAATGGTGCTTCAATTTATGGAACTTTAACATCAGAAGGTTGCGTTATTACAAACTGCAAACTGAGCCGTTCAATAATCGGTGTGCGTTCAATAATCGAAAATTCTTCAGAATTAAACGGCGTAATAATGATGGGTGCAGACTTTTATCAAAATCAGGAAGAAAAAAAAGAAGATATTGAAAATGGACTTCCTACAATAGGAATCGGAAAAAACTGCTGTATTGCACGAACAATCATAGATAAAAACGCCAGAATCGGAAATAACGTACGCATAAACGTAAACGGAAGAAACTATCCAAATGGCGACCACGGAAAGTTTTACGCAGCAGATGGAATTATTGTAATCCGAAAAGGTGCGGTAATCCCCGACGGAACTATAATTTAAAAATGACAAATCAATTTGATAAATTAGGTGAATTACTAAAAAATGCCATTCAGAATGGTGATTTAGAAAAAAGTAATTCAACTGAAAATACTCAAAATAACAAAATCAAAAAAGAGAAAAGTAACAAAAACAACAAAGAAAATAAGGAAAAAAATAAGGAAGAAAACAACGAAAATAAAGAAAAAATATTTAAAAATAACGTAAATAAGTCTACTTTTTTACACAGTAACGTACAAGAATATCTAATTTACTACAAAATGTTTAATTTAAAATATGGATGTTCAAAAGAAGAATTAAAAAACGCTTATAGAGAATTATTAAAAAAATATCATCCTGATAATTTTGCAGGCTTTCCAGAAACGCAAAAAATTGCAGAAAGAAAAACTCGAGAACTTATAAAATCTTATAAAAAACTATTGGATTTTATTGGCTAAAGTTTTTCGCTCTATTCCAAGAATCTCTGCGGTTTTCGTTTTATTACCATTATTTGCAGCAAGATTTTGTTCAATAATAATCCGCTCTGCCTCTTGTAATGTAATTCCTAAAGGAACGGCAATTTCTGTTTTGCTTGAACTTTTTGTTATTTCAGGCGGAAGATTTTCTTCTTTTATAACATTGTCAGAACAAAGAACCCCGGCACTTTCTATGCAATGCTCTAACTGCCTAATGTTTCCCGGCCAATCGTATTTGTACATTAAAAGTTTTGCTTTTTGCTCCATAGAAAGCGGAGTATCTTCAGAATACTTTTTTAAAAAATATTCTATTAATTCAGGAATATCTTCCCGCCTTTCTCTTAACGGAGGAATTTCAAGGTGAACAACATTCAATCTGTAATAAAGATCTTCTCGAAATCGCCCTTGCTTAACTTCTTCTTCAAGATTTCTGTTTGTTGCAGCAATGACCCTAACATCAACTTCTATAGTTTCCTGACCGCCAACGCGTTCAAACTTTTTTTCCTGAAGAACACGCAAAAGTTTTACCTGCGTTTGTGCATTTACTTCGCCTATTTCATCAAGAAAAATCGTACTGTTGTGTGCAAGTTCAAACCGACCTTTTTTTAAATAATCTGCACCAGTAAATGCCCCTTTTTCGTGTCCAAACAATTCAGATTCCAAAAGAGATTCGCTTAAAGCAGAACAGTTTACGACAATCATTTCTTTATTTTTTCGCGGACTGTTATTATGAATCTCTCGGGCAACAAGTTCTTTTCCAACTCCAGTTTCGCCCGTTATAAGCACACTTGCTTTAGATGGAGCAACCTTTTTTATTAGTTCATAGAGTTTTTTCATCTGAATGCTGTTTCCAACCATCATTCTATTCTGAAAATCTTCTACTTTTTGTTTGAGCATTTTGTGCTGTAAAGAAAGTTCCCTTGATTCAAGGGCTCTTTTTACAATCATATTAAGCTGATCAAGGTTTAATGGTTTTGTAAGAAAATCATAAGCACCGTCACGCATTGCCTTTACCGCCGCATCAATACTTCCGTGCCCGGTAAGAACAATAACAGGAATTCCAGGAGTTTCCGTTGTAACGTGACGAACAACATCTTCGCCGCTTATTCCGTCCATTCTTAAATCTGTTACAACTAAATCTATATCACCTTTTTTTAAAAGCGAAAGCCCCTCTCTGCCGTTTGAAGCGGTTTTTACGTTGTAATCTTCCATTTCAAAGTTTGAGGCAAGACCGTTTCTAATATTTTCTTCATCATCAATCACAAGAATTGTAAACTTCATTTTTTACCTCAACAGTTTTGTTTCAGTTTGCGGAAGAGGAATCGATATAAGAAAAACCGAACCTTTTCCTTTTTCAGATTCAACTTGAATATCTCCGCCAAATTCTTTAATAATTTTATACGACATAGTCATTCCAAGCCCTGTGCCGTTCGCTTTAGTTGTGTAATACGGTTCAAAAATATGACTCAAAGTTTCAGAATCCATTCCAATTCCATTATCAGAAATCGAAATTACAAAATTATCTTTTATAACATTTGATTTTACCACAACAAGCCCTGGCATATCTAAACTTTCAGCATTTTCTTGTGAACAAATGGGAAACTTCATTTTTATTGCTTCAAACGCGTTTTTTACAATATTTGTAATGACCTGCCGAAAAAGTTTTTCATCTATCATAAGTCGATTTTTATCATTTAGAAGTTCCGTTTTTAAAATAACATGAAATTTATTAAACTCTGGCAAAACAAAATCGCAAATTTCACTAATAATTTTATCGGGTTCACTTAAAGTAAGATTTGCATTTACTGGACGCACAGCAAAAAGAAAATCCATTACAAGTTCATTAAGTTTTGAAATTTCATCATTTACAATATCAAGATGATCTTCAAGGAACTTTTTTTCAGGGAGCATTCCGTTTCCGTCCCTCTTTTTTGCTATCGCTTTTTGAACCAATTGAATATGAATAGAAATTGCACCTAGCGGATTTTTTATTTCATGTGCCATACCGGCAGCAAGATTAGTAAGACCTGTCATATTTTCCATACGACGATCAAGAACATCTTTCGCTTTTTGCTGCGTTATGTCATCAATTTTTATAATTGAACCTGAAATTTCAGTTTTTTGAACAAAAGAATAAACAGAAAGAGCAAGAAAACGCACAGAACCATCAGAACTTGTAGTAGAAAATTCTTCGCGAACATTAGTTTTTTGTGCTAAAAGAACAGAACGAAGCCATTCTGAAATCTCTGAACTTTCTTCTATTACATTAAAAATTAATTCATGTTCATTTTTTTCATCATCAAAAGAGATTTTTAAAAGACGGTGAGCGGCTTTATTTATTTGCATAATATGCCATTCTGTATCAACTAGAATTACACCGGTAGAAAATGATTCCATAAGCGAATCAAGCATTGAATTTTCACCGACGACTTCCATAAGAACCCTTTTTACTTCTTCTGAAGAAAGTTTTGGAAGCATATCAATTACACGCTCAACATATCTTGTCATTATAAAATATTCCCATATTTTTTATTTATTCTAGAAAAATCTCTAATTAAAACTTCAAAAGCCGCCTTTATTCCCTGATTGTAAACAGTAACATTGTTCCAGCAATTTTGAACAGATTCTGAAATTTGTTTTGTAGCACAAACTCCAGCCGGAAAAGAAAACAACTTTTTTGAAATATCTAAAAGATTTGTTAAAAAGATTTTCAACATTATTCTTGGTTCAAAATCTGCACAATCTTTTATTATTTTTGCACAATCAGGAATCTTCTGTTGTGAAATGTGATTATAAAAATCCAAAGAAGCAGAACGAAGGGTATCCGGCGAAACTGGAAGAAAAGTTAATAAAAAGTCATTTATTGAACCAGAAAAAACTTCATTATGAAAAACACGCGAAATAACTTCTTTTTGCTCTTGCAAGGTTCTTTCCCTAAAATTATAAAGTCTTACACGTGAAAGAATTGTAGGCATTATAGCATTGCGAGCAGTAGTCGTAAGAATAAAAACAGTATCTTCCGGCGGTTCTTCAAGTATTTTTAAGAGTGCATTTCTTACAGATTCCAACATTCTGTCTGCATTTTCTATTATAATCGTTTTTTTTCCACTCGTACTTTTTATTCTAGCCCACGAAGAAGCATTTCTAATTTGTGCAACAGGAATAGAATCGTACAAAAACTCTGATTCAAGTTTTTCGCAAAGTGGAATTATTTTTTCAACGGATTTTTGCACAGTTTGAAAATCTGGTATTTCATGCGGAAAATCAAGCGGTTCAGTTAATTCTTCAATTGATGAAATAATTGCCGCAATTTTTGAAATTTTATCATCACCCTCTAAAAGAATCTGATTAAACCGAAGAGTAAGTTTTCGTATACTTCGCAAAAAAAGATAACGAGAAGCCGTAAGATGCTTAGAAGAGTTCATAACGGCATTTTGAAACGCTTTGCTTGAAGCAGAAATCTCTGGAGTTAAATCCTTTGAACCCATTAAAAGAAGATTATTACTAACCAAAGCCTTATGCTGCATACAACTTGGACAAGAACAAAGCCAATGCCCTTTTTTTTGCCCAGTACACGAAAGAATTCTAGCAGTTTCTAAAGCACAAGTAAGTTTTCCACTTCCATTTGAACCTGAAAAAAGCAACGCCCCGGGAAGATTTTCATTCAAAATATCAGAAACTAAAAGAGAAGTAACATTTTGGTACAGCAGATTGTCGTACATTTAGATTGAAAAACCTTTAAAATATTCAGACGGAACAGAAATCATACCACCAAGAAGTTTATAAAAAATGCTTCCATTTAAAATCTCTGAAAAATCATAGAAATTCTGAACTTTCAAAACTGAAATTACAAAAATTACAACAACCAATCCTTCTACAACACCTAAAATAAAACCTAAAGTTCTATCTAAGCCTTTCATAATTTCGCCTTCAAAAACTTTAGAAACAAAATGTTGAATAATTGAAAGAGCAAGAAAAACTACGATAAAAATTAAGAAAAACGAAAGTGAAATAGAAAGCACAGAATTAGAAATTGTCTGACTTACGTATGAATCTAACTTTGGAGCAAGAAAAATTGCAACGGCAAGACCAACAATAACAGAAGCCTTAGAAAAAAGTTCCTTTATAAAACCTTTTTTTAACGCCATAATCGCAAAAACAAGAATAATTACAATAAAGCAAATATCAACAGGGGTAATTGTCATAATTCCTCCAATTCATTAAAGAGAATTTGTGCTATCTTTTTGCCAGGAGCCTCCCCAGCAGAAAGACTTGAATTTTTTTTAGAATATTGATTTCTTAAATCTTCATTCAAGAGAAGATTTAATGCAGACTTAAAATCTTTTGAAGTTGAATTATTTCTTCCAAGAACAATTGCAGCACCATTTTTTTCAAAAAAAGAAGCATTATCTTCTTGATCCCCACGAGTTCCACTACCACAAAGAGGCACAAGAATCATCGCTTTTGAAAGCACCGAACACTCCCAAATTGAATTGGCACCAGCTCTAGAAACTACTATATCTGCACAAGAAATAACATCCGGCATTTCATTATAAATAAAAGCAAAAGGCTTGTAATTTTCTTTTATTTCTTTTGATTCATTAAAACAGACAGAATCTTTTACGTTCTTTGCACCAGTTTGATGAACAACAATAAAATTTTCGCATAACCATTGAAGATTTTCACTTACAAGATCATTTAATTGCTTAGCCCCAAGACTTCCACCAACAACAAGCAGGATTGGTTTTGTTTTTTCTGTTATATTCAAAAAATTCAATCCTCTTTCTTTACTTGCACAATAAAAAACAGGGCGCACAGGATTTCCCGTTACAATAGTTTTTTTTATTGCACTTTTAGAAAGATAATTTTCGGTTTCTTTATAAGAAAGAAGAATATGTTTTGCACTCTTACTATTTATTTTTGTAGCAAGTCCTGGAGTAAAATCGCATTCATGAGTATAAACTGGAATTTTTAAAAGTTTTGAAGCAAAACAAGGCGGAACACTAACAAATCCACCCTTAGAAAACAGAACATCAGGTTTAATTCTTAATAAAATAAAAAATGAACAAACAAAACCTGCAAAAATCTTAAAGAGATCAAAAAAATTCTGAAACGAAAAATATCGGCGTAACTTTCCACTTGGTATTCCATAAAAAAAATCAGCAGATTTTCTTCCATTGGAATCGACATTTTTACTTACAATATCTTTATCCATTCCTTTGGAATTTCCTATCCAATAAATAGAAAGAGTTTTTTTATTTTTTTCGCATAAAAGTCTAAGTTCATCTGCAACGGCAAGTCCTGGATAAATATGTCCACCAGTTCCGCCACCTGCAAAAACAACTTTAAAAGACTGAGTCTTTGAATTCATAAAATTATTTTATTGTTCCTTATGATATTTTTCAAGAATAGAAAGAATCTCACTTTTTTTAAAAAGTTTTGCATAATCATAGGCAGACATTCCCATTCCATCTTTTATATCAGGGTCTGCACCGCCTTCAGAAAGCATTTTTACAATTTCAGTTCTATCTGCACCTACAGCAAGAATAAGCATTGTTTGCCCTTCTTTACTTATCGTATTTAATGGAGAACCTTTTTTTATAAGAAATTTTACAATTTCAGCATTTCCACGCCAAACAGAATCCATTATTGCAGTATAACCTCTATCTTTAGAAACTAAATTAAGATTTGCACCACAAGAACAAAGCCATTTTACTGCTGCAAGATTATCTTCGCGGGATGCAATATTTAAAAGAGGAGTACCATCCAAATCCGTAACATTTACATCCATTCCAGCTCTTACGTAATATTCACATATTTTCTTATTCCATTTTTTTATAAAGTGTGAAAAATTTTCTGAATCAAATGGATAACCGTTTTTAAAAAGATATTCTAATGCGTTCTTTTTTTCTTCTTCTTTTAAAATTGATTCTGATAACGATACAATAGAAGAAAACAATTCATTTTTATTCTTAAAAACTTTGATTTTTTCATTTGAAAACTTTTTTTTGTTAAAATCAGAAATTGAATAAATATTTACTCCGCTACCACTAAAAAAGCCTAAAATAAACGAAAAATCATTACTTTCTTTTTGAAAATTAAGAAAAATAGCATGTGTTATTTTTGAAAGAAAATCAAAATCAAAAGATGAAACAGATTCATACGAATAAATAAAAAAATCTGCTTTTGAAAATTCTTTTTTCATTTTATTTATAAAATCAGAGCAATCTTCATCACTTAAAATAAGCCATTTCATAAATAAAATTATAATTTACAAAAACTATTCTAACAAGAAAAACTGATAAAACACGATAAAAAATATGAAATTTTAAGATTTTGCCTTTTTGACTGTTGACACTTTTTTTATATTTCTATAAGATAAAAACATCAACACGCCGCTGTAGCTCAGTCGGTAGAGCAGCAGACTGAAAATCTGCGTGTCGTTGGTTCGATTCCAACCGGTGGCAAAAGACATCTTTTTAGGTGTCTTTTTTTTTGCTTTTCTAAAATAGTTAATGTAGAATATGTCCATATTTTATTAGTGAGGCATATTATGAAAAAAACATTACTTACCTTAATTTTCCTTTTTTCGATTCCTTTGATTTCTTTTTCACAAACATTAGATCAAGTAAAACAAGATAGCCGGGAAAAAATCTCGGGCGGAATAGAAAATGTAAACGAACTTTTTTGTAAAGTTCTTCCTGAAAACTCTTCCCTGCTTTCTCTTCAGCCTGATTCTTATATTGGAAAATTATTTCCATCTCTTCCTATGCATTTTACACTTGGAACTTCTTTTTCCGGGACATTCATAAAAACTGAAAAAATAACCGATTCTGTTAAACTTCTTTCTGAAGGTATTTCAGACACATTGAATGCTTGTGGTGCAACAGAATCAATTAATGTGGATTTTACTCTTCCAAAAAATATTCCACTTCCTACTGCAGCGTTTACAGCACGAATCGGCGGAATTATACTTCCATTTGATTTAGGTCTTTATGGAATGACAACTTTTAATTTTATTAATGATATTACAGTTGATGATGCAGAATTTTCTGTAGAATACTCTACTTTTGGCTTTGATTTACGATATGCCGTTTATCAAGGAAATATTCTTTTACCAAAAATAAGCATTGGTGCCGGTTATAATTATTCAAAAGTCGGACTTGATTTTGCAACCACAAAACATTTTACTGCAAATGCCAGTTACGAGCTTGATGGAAAAACAAGCTCTGCAGGATACGAAGCAGACCTTACAAGTGATGTAAGTCTTTCAACATCTATGCATACAATTTTCCTTGAAGCACAAGTTTCTAAAAAACTTCTTGTTTTTGAACCATATATTGGAACAAAGGTATTTTTTACAAAAACGATTTGTGATTATGATTGGAAATATAATACAGTTATGGAAAATAAAGTGCAGGAAAAATTAAGTGACAGCGATTCAAAATCAGAAACTTCGGATTTTGGCGAAAATGTTTCAACACAATTTTTTGGCGGCGTTGGAATAACTCTTTTAAAATTTCAAATTGCCTTAAACGGTGCATATAACGCAAAAACTGACTATTGGTCTTGCGGAGTTGGATTTAACTTAAAAATCTAAAATCATAAAAAAAGGGCTACCTATTCTGAAGTGCACCCCAAAAGTTGGACAAATAAAGTTCAATTTTAGGAGGTGCATTT
>CAYZXM010000016.1:0-35111 GCA_964482455.1 uncultured Treponema sp.
TTAAAAAGAGTTTTCTGTGTGTTTTCAATTTTCTTTGCCATATTCAAAATTATAAACCTTGAATTGCGATTTTCAAATTAAAAATAGATGAAATTTGTTGAAATCAGTTGAAATCAAGTGAATTGACAAACATTTCTGTAAGGGTTATTTTTTGCAAATGGAGAGAAAGGAGTATTTAGATGAAAAAAGTTCTAGTTCTTGGTGCGGCATTTGCCCTTATTGCTTCAACAGTAAGTGCAGATATTAAACTTACAAATACTTTCGGCGGTAATGAAGATTATCTTGGTGGAAATGACTTTATGTCATGGAATAGAAAAGCTGATGATGCGACTACAACTGATCGCGACGAAGCAGAAGAGTTTCAGTCTTCTTATGATGTTAGTGTAAACGATAGACTTCAGGCAGATGTTTCATGCGAAAAGTTTGACGGAAGAATCCGCCTTGAATTTGAAAATCAAAATCTTTCAGGAAAAAATTCGCAGGCACGTCTTCGTGGATACGGTCGTTTTACTCCTATTGAACAGATTCAGTTTGCTGCAGGAAACGAATTCTTTGATAGGTTTGCAATCCCGGCTGCATACCTTGCTGCAACAGATGATACTTATACTTATGGAGTTATGGCTTCTTCTGGTTTAGCTTTTTGTGCAAATGTAAGTGGTTTTAGATTTGTTGCAGACCTTGCAGGCGATTCAAAAGCAGATGACGCAGAAAATCTTGGTTTGAACTTTGGTTTTGACGGCTCTGTTGGTGATGTTGTAAATATGGGTGCAACATTCAAGAACGTAACAAGCGAAAATCCTACTTTTGGTGTTTTTGCAGGTCACGCACAGGAAAACTTTATATTAAATGCTGGTTATATCTATGACAACATTGATATTGCAAGTTATACAAGTGCTGTAGATATGGGAACTAAAGTCGGCTGGAAGCATACAATGCAGGCTTCTGTAGGTTACGGTTTTACTGACATTGGTCTTGTTCTTGCTGCCGATGTTATTTCTGGTCTTACAAACGAATGTATTATTGATGGTGATACAGAAAAAATGGAATATGATGATAAAGATCTTTATCCATTCTATACAAAAATTGCTGCAGGATATGGTTTAACAGAAAATCTTAAATTAAATGGTTCTGTTTCACTCTTTACTATTATTGGTATGGATTATTCAGCACAAGTTACTGTTTTTCCAAGTGTAGAATATACTCTTCCTGAAAATATGGGTTCCCTTATTGCTGGTGTTCGCCTTGCATTCAATGACGCAAAAGAAAATGACGGTTTGCAAAAAATCACCATTCCTCTTTGCTGGCAGTGGACAATTCTTGATTCAAAAAGTTCAAAATAAATCTTTTGTAGCTTAAAAATCTTGAATGAATAAAACGCCTTTAACCTGTTAAAAAATCCGCAGGTTAAAGGCGTTTTTTTATAAGAAAAATTGTGCAGGAATGTTAAAAATATGTAATTTTTGCATATTGATGCACAAAAAAGGTGCATATATTCCTTTTTTTGCAGTAAAATAAACTAAAAAAAGAGGAGAAGAATAAAAATGAAATCGCCAAAAGAAATCTCTGTTGATCAAAAATTAATTTCTCTTACACAAGAAATTATTGACCTTATGAGCGTAAAAGATGAACTTCCATTAAAAATAATTCGTTTTTTAATTGATGATGCAGAAATTCAAGCTGTTCAAGATTATGCAAATACTGTTTCTATTATGAGGCTTGGTTTTAACGACCACGGCCCTGTTCATATGCGGACAGTTTGCCGTAATAGTCTTAAAATGCTAAAAATTCTTTATTCAAAAGGGATAAAAACCAGTCTTGAAACGGAAGGTGCCGGAACTTTTTCTGACAGCGTTTGTGCGGTTATTCTTGCAAGTTTTTTCCATGATTTTGGAATGACTATTGCGCGGCAAGACCACGAACTTTATTCGGGAATATTGGCTCTTCCTGTTATAAATAAGATTTTGGAAAAGTTTCTTCCAGAAAAAAAAGATTTAAAACGTCTTATTACAATTCGTTCTGTTGCAATGGAAGGAATTGTAGGTCATATGGGAACACGCAAAATCCATTCAATAGAAGCAGGTCTTATTTTAATTGCTGACGGTTGCGATATGAAAAAGGGAAGGGCTCGTATTCCAATGGAAATAAGCACAAAACCTAGCGTTGGCGATATTCATAAGTATTCTGCAAACTCAATTGAATCTGTAAAAATTTCAAGCGGGAATGAAAAGCCTGTAAAAATTGAAGTTTTGATGAGTGCGGATGTTGGATTTTTTCAAATTGAAGAAGTTTTATTGCAAAAAATTAATTCAAGCCCGGCAAAACCGTTTGTTGAACTTTATGCAGGCGTAGAAGGCGAAGAACTTAAAAAATATTTATAAGATTTTAATTTTGGATTTAGTCCCCAATCATCCAAGGGGCTTTTTCTTTTACAGATTCCATATCTATTTTAGAAACAAGGTCCTCTATGGTTTTGAACAAATCCATAAGTTTTTCAAGTGCTTTTCTAACGTATATAAAATAGTAAACTTGAGTTCCTTTTTTGTGGCTAATAATAATTTTAGCGTCTTTTAATATTCTTAAATGATGCGAAATTGCAGGGCGCGAAAGATGTGTTTTTGCAGTAATGTCTTGAACGTCCATTCCGTCTGTGCCAGCTTCTGTAAGAATAAAAAGGATTTTTTGACGTACAGGATCGCTAAGCGTAGTCATATATGGTGTGCATATTCCAAACTTTTCGCGAATGACGTCTATTTTTTGTTTAAATTCTTCTGATTCAAATGAATTCATCTTTGTTTTGGCCTCTATAGATTTGATTTTCTTTATAAGCTTAAGGAACTAGAACGTTTATTAGTTTATTCGTTTAAGTTTATAGTCATTGTTTTAGGTTGTCAATCAGTCAAATCTTAAGATTCTAAAAGAAAATCTGAATGCAAAATAAATATTTATTGCTCAAAAGTAACTGTAAAAGTGCTGCCTTTTCCTTCAGTTGAATCAAGTTTTATTATTGCATCGTGATATTTTGCAGCGTGTTTTACAATGGAAAGACCAAGTCCTGTTCCGCCGGATTCTTTTGAACGGCTTTTATCAACTCGGTAAAAACGTTCAAAAACTCGTTCCTGTTCATTCTGCGGAATTCCTATTCCTGTGTCGCTTATAGTAAAAATTGTGCGTTTTGCGTTCCCTTTTTCTTCATCTTTTATGTTTATACAAACGGAACCGCCAATTTTATTGTATTTTATTGCATTGTCTACAAGGTTATAGACCATTTCATAAATTACCGGCTGAACTGCGTTTATAACACCTTCATCGCCCTGAATGTTTAATGTTACGTTCTTTGATTTTGCAACAGGCGAAAGGATTTTTAGAACTTCAGTGGAAATTGAATTAAGGCTGAGTTTTTCTTTTTGTAGGCTGATTGATTTTTCATCAAGTTTAGAAAGTTTTATTATATCGTTGATAAGAGAAATCATTCTTTGGCTTTCTTTGTAAATTGTTCCGGCAAAATCCTTTGTAGTTTTTTCATCTGTTCCGCCGTCTTTTAGTATTTCTGCAAAGCCCGAAATACTTGTAAGCGGAGTTTTTAATTCGTGGCTTACATTTGCACTAAATTGTTTTCGTAATTCTTCCCGCTGAGATTTTTCAAAGTTTTCTTCTGCAATTCGTTTTGTAAACGGTTTTAATTCGTCGTAAACATCGGAATCTTCTGGATTTTCAAGATTAATTTGATTTAATGGAGTTATTATTCTTTTAGAAGTCCAGTTTGCTGCAATGCCTGTAAGAACAACTGCAAAAACAAAAATAATTATAAGCGGCCAGGTCATTTCCATAAAAATAACTGCGATTGAATGTTGACTGCAGGAAATACGCATTATATCTCCATTTGGAAGACATTTTGCAAAGTAAAGTATTTTTTCTGTCATTGTGCTGGAATAACGCGAAACTTTTGCTGTTCCTTTTTCTTTTGCAAGAATAAATTCTTTTCTTTCTGAATGATTTTCAAGTTCAGTCGGATTCTTTTTATTGTCAAAATAAACCGTTCCATCTGAATGAATTAGCGTTATGCGGTTCTTTATTGAATTAAGGGCGTTCAGTTCATTTTGGTTTGTTTTTAGGGCATAAAGTTCAACAAAGCCAGATTCAGTTTCTAGTTCATCAAAGAATTTCTTTTCAAAATTGCTGTAAATATTAGAAATAAAAAGCAGGGAATAAACAAAATAAACTCCTGTTCCAACTAAAAAGGTACTTAAAAAGATTCTGAAAGTTAAAGATTTTTTTTTCATTTTTATCCCCTAAAGCAATAATGTTTTTCGCTTGATTTAACTGATTTTGTAGCCGATTCCACGCACGGTTTCTATAAGTTTTCCTTCGTCGTCGCCTATTTTTTGCCGCAATGTACGAATATGAACATCTACCGTTCTGCTTTCTATATCTGCGTCGATTTTCCAAATTGAGTTTAAAAGCTGTTCGCGCGTCAGTACGTTCCCCTGGTTTTGAATTAAAAGGTCTAAAAGGTCAAACTCTTTTACTGTAAGAAAAACCTGCTTGTCGTTTGCAAAAACGGTATGTTGACTTTCGTTCAGGCGAATATTTTTAACAGTGATTTCCTTATTTTTTGCTTCTTTTGAACTTTCTTTTTCGTAACGGCGCAAAACGGCCTTAATCCTAGAAAGTAAAGCCATCATTCCAAATGGTTTTGTAACGTAATCATCAGCACCAGAATCAAGACCGGTAACAACATCGAATTCTGTGTCTTTTGCCGTTAGCATAATTACAGGGATTCCTAAAGTTTTTGGGTCGGCCCTTAATTTTTTTAGAATTGAAATACCGTCTTCTTCTGGCAGCATAATGTCTAAAAGAACAAGAGAAGGCTTTTCTGCGTTCATCGCTTTCCAAAATTCAGAAGGAAGAGAAAATCCCTTTGTTTCGTATCCTTGACTTTTAAGTGTGTAGTCAACAAGTTTTCTAATGGAATCGTCATCTTCTAGTAAATAAATCATATCGCCTCCAAAATTAATTTAAGTGCTTTTTACTTAATTTGTCTAATTATAATATGTAAAATCCTAGTAAAATCTTATGTTTTTATTAAGAAAAAAGATAAATATATTCAGTGTAAAAGCCTTTAAAAAAAATCTTATTCTGTTATTATTGGGTTATAATAGTTTAAAAGACAAGGGAGACTAAAAAAATGAATTTCTTAAAAGATAAAGTTGCAATTATTACTGGTGGTGGAAAAGCAGTATTAAAAGATGGAACTTGCGGGTCAATTGGTTATGGAATTGCAACAGCATATGCAAAAGAAGGTGCAAATCTTGTTTTAACTGGTCGAAATGTTCAAAAGTTAAACGATGCAAAAGAAGATTTAGAAACAAAATATAATATAAAAGTTCTTGCAATCCAGGCAGATGTAAATGCTGGTGCAGATAATGAAGCGGTAGTAAAAAACGTAATTCAAAAAACAATTGAAACATTCGGAAGAATTGATGTGCTTATAAATAATGCACAGGCATCTGCTTCGGGCGTAACGCTTGCAGAACATACGACAGAACAATTTAATCTTGCCATGTATTCAGGGCTTTATGCAGCGTTTTATTATATGAAAGCCTCGTATCCATATTTAAAAGAAACAAAAGGTTCGGTAATCAATTTTGCTTCTGGTGCCGGACTTTTTGGAAATTATGGACAGTGTTCATACGCTGCGGCAAAAGAAGGAATTCGCGGTCTTACTCGTGTTGCTGCAACTGAATGGGCAAAAGATGGTATTAATGTAAATGTAGTTTGCCCGCTTGCTTGGACTAGTCAACTTGAAAAGTTCCAGGATTCTTTTCCTGATGCGTTTAAGGCAAATGTAAAAACACCGCCGATGGGGCATTTTGGTGATGTTGAAAAGGAAATCGGCAGGGTATGCGTTCAACTTGCTTCCCCGGATTTTAAATATATGAGTGGCGAAACTCTTACTCTTGAAGGAGCAATGGGACAGCGTCCGTAAAAAGCAGAGGCACTTTAAAACGATATGAAAAAAGAATATAAAGTTGAACTTTCTGAAAATGGTCTTGCACTTACAAAGCAGGAAAAGATTCTGTTTGGTCAGTGCGGGCCGGATAAATGTATTCATCTTACAGAAGTAATGGAATACTGTGCAGATTTAGTAACGGATTTATACGCTCGCCGTGGATATGACCGCACTTTTTTAGCAGAACACGGATACGCTCAAATGGTTTCAAGGTGCAGTTTTAAGATAAATTCTTATCCAAAAGAGAATGATGAAATTGAAGTTACTGTTCAGGAAGAAAAGCCAGAAGGCGTTCAATTTATGCGTTATTATCGTTTTAAGGATTTATCAACTGGAAACATATTAATAGAAGGAAAAAGTCTTTGGGTTGTAGTAAACCCTGAATCAAGAGCGGTTGTTTTGCCTTCAAAGTTCGAGTTTTTTGCTGCCTCAGATTTACAGACGGAATGCGAATGTAAACCATCGCGAATAAAATTCCCGGGCGAAGTTCAAACACTTGGTAAACAAAAGATTCTTTATTCTATGACAGACGGAAACGGACATTTAACTAATGCAAAATATATTAATTTTGCTCTGGATTTTTTACCTTGCGAATGGCAAAAAAGAAAGATTAGTGCATTCAAATTAAACTTTTGCAAAGAAATACGTCCTGGTGACACTATGATTATAAATGCACTTTTTTGCAGCGAAGAATCTAAAGTTTTTGTTGAAGGAAAAATCGAAAGTTCGCTTGAAAGGTCTTTTGAATGTGAACTTTCCTATGAACCTTCGCAGGAATAACTAAAATATGTATGCAGATTCATTTATAAATTTTCTTGAACTTTCGTCTTCTTTTAGCATAGAAGAAATTGCCTCTTTTTTGTTTCGTTTTGGAAATCACGAATGTTTTGCGTTAGATACTGGCACTTTTGCACGTGATATTTTTAAAAGAGTAGATTTTATTCAAAATTGTCTTGAAACTTTTGATGCAGATGAGCAGAAAAATATTATAAATAAAATAAAGCAGTCAGTTTATTTTTGTGCAGGCGTTATGCCAAGTTTTAAGAGTATAGAAAATCCCGTAAATTCTGTTTGTGAATTAGAAAACGCAATAAAAGAGTTTAAGGCATCGGAAAGTGATTTTTTTAATCATCTTGTAGCGATTGGTCCGTGCGGCTTAGACCATGATTGGACTTCTACCAATGAAAACGGAAGAACAATTGATTTTTTAGATAGAAACACAATTGTTGATGAACAGTCGCTTTTTGAACAGCAACTTTTACTTTCTAAAAAACTTGATTTACCAGTTGTTATTCATTCAAGAAAAAGTTTTCAGGAATCAATGGATGTATTGCGTTCTGTAAAAGGGTGTAGGGGAGTAGTTCACGGATTTTCTTATTCACTTTCTGAACTTCAGTTCTTTTTGAATATGGATTTTTACATAAGTTTTGATGGAACGGTTACTTTTTCGGGAAAAACAAAGGCAGAAATTGAAGAAATGGTTTCTTACGTTCCGTTGAATCGACTTTTACTTGAATCTGATTCGCCGTATTATTCGCCAATTCCTGTAAAAGGCACGGTAAACACGCCGGAAAACTTAAAGTACATTTACGAATTTGTTTCGGCTAAACGAAAAATGCAACCCCTTAAACTAAACGAAAAAGTTCAAAATAATTTTAAAAAACTTTTTGGAATAGAATAAGAGGTTTATTGCAATTTTCTATTCTTTATCTTTGAACATTAAATGCTTTTGCACCAGGATAAACTGCAGAGCAGCCAAGTTCTTCTTCTATGCGTAAAAGCTGGTTGTATTTTGCAACTCGTTCTGAACGGTATTGTTTTTTAATTCTAATACATTAAAATATGAAAAGTTCTAAAAACTTTTTTAAAAGAACGAAGAACTTTGCAAACTTGAATCTATAATTGATAGTTGGGAAAAATAGAGAATATGAATAAGCGAAAAAATAAAAAATCATTTCCGTATGGACTTTTCTTTTTACTTTTAATTGTGTTGATTTGTGTTGTTTTCTTCTATATATATGGTGATTTTTCTAGTATTAAAACACCTTCTAAAACAGAAGAAGAAAATGCAACTTCAGTTGAACAGACTGAAAACACAGAACAAAATCAAAAAGTTTTGCTTTCTAAAGATTTACTGACTCCAGTATGCAGCAATGTAAACCCAGGCGATCACGAACTAAGAGCATTTAAATATTATTCGCTTTGCTACAGGGAATCTTATGAGCAGGCAGAATGGTCTGCAGAATACATTGAACCTTTTATGCTTGAAAAAGTTGCTACCCGCTCAAACGATTTTAGAGCCGATGAAAAGATTTCTACAGGGTCTGCAACGCTTGCTGATTATAAAAGTTCAGGCTATGACAGGGGACACCTTGTTCCAGCCGCAGATATGTCTTTTGACCAAAACGCGATGAGCGAAACATTTTATATGAGCAATATGAGTCCGCAGGCTCCGCAGTTTAATCGCGGAATCTGGGTGAACCTTGAAACTCAAGTTAGGGATTGGGTAAAAACCTTTGGAAAACTCTATGTTGTTTCTGGCCCTGTTCTTGAAAAAAGTGCAGAAGAATATAATTCTATCGGTCAAAATAAAGTTTCTGTTCCTGAATATTATTATAAAGTAATTTTAGCACCGCTTTATAAAGATGAACTTGATAAAGAAACGCCGGAAGATTCTGATTCAGTTATTGCAATTGCTTTTTTAATTCCGAATCAAAAGTGCGAAGATGATTTTTGGTCTTATGCGGTTTCTGTTGATGAAGTTGAAAAACGCACAAACATAGACTTTTTTTCTTTACTGCCAAACAATATAGAACTTATGGCAGAATCGTCATTTGATATTGAAATGTGGAAGTAAAACCAAAATCTAAAGTTTGTACCTTTGTGTAAAACAGTATATAATTATTACCATTATGAAGAGAAAAATTGTTTTTTTAGTAGTTGTATTTTGCGTTTTAAATGTTTTTTATGCACAAAATACTAATTTAGTTCAGATTGTCAGTCCTGATTTACAAAACATTTCAGTTTCAGAAAAGTGGCTTCAAGGTCAAATTCAAGATAAGTTAAAGGAAAACCTTCAGGATTATGCAAAGTTTACTACAGTTGTTGACGATTCAAACGAAACAAAATTAAAGGAATTGCAGAAAAAATCTGAAAGTGCAGCATACGACGAAAAAACTGCAATCGAAATAGGGCAGTTAACAAGTGCCTCTAGTGCAGTATTTTCTACAGTCCGCAAGGCTGGCTCTGTATATACGGTAAGCATTAACTACATTAATTTAAAAACTGGCGTACACGAAACGGTAAACTCTAAAGGTCGCAAAAACACAGATGACTTGTTTGATACGGCAGGTTGTGCAGTTGATGAACTTACGTTAAAACTTTGCGAAAAATTAAAAATCGATTTAAGCAAAACCGAAAGATACATTTTAACAAACGGAACATATAATCTTTCTGTAGATGAACGCATTTCCATGGCGGAACAGGATATTAAAAACTACGAAAAAAAATCGAAAGACTTGGAAAAGCAACGAAAATCTTTAAGTGTTTCTACAGCATTAGACGCAAAAAGTATGGAAGAAAAACTTAAGGCAGAAGAGGCTCTTAACAAAGAAAAACTTCTTGCTGCAGAACGACGCTTAAAAGAATTAACGGCACAGCAACAGAAAAAAAGCATAGATTCTAAAAACGAGGAAAAACGTTCTCTTGAATTTATTAAAAAACGTGATGCAATGGAAAAAAAGGCACAGAAAAAAGCCGAAGAAATCCGTAAACTTTCTATGGAAAAAGAAAACATTATGGGAAAGATTTCCGTAATAGAAAGCAAAAAGAAGGCATTGCTGGAAATCCGTTCAAGCGTAAAAGAGCAGGTAAGCGAAATAAATGCTCAGGCAAGAAGTGACTTTAAGAAAAAAGCAGACGAAATTAATTCCGTTAAGTTTGAAAAAGCAGAATTAAAAGACGGACTTCCAACACAGGCTGCAAAAGACCGCCGAAGTAATAAAATTGAAATTGAAAGGCAAAACATCTTAAATAAAGCAAATGAAGATATAGAAAAAGTAAAACTTTCTACACAGGAACAGGAAAACTCAATTTTTTATGAAATCCATAATGATTACAAAGAGATTCAGGAAAAGCAGGAAGTTTCTTCTTTTGGCGAAGAACTGTATGCAAATTATGGTTCCTACGACGGCGATAAAAGGGTATGGCCGATTGAACTTTATTTTTACAGCAATAAAATCTTTATAACAGAAGAAAAGTTTGACCTTCCGTATGATGCACTTACAAAAAAAGCAATATCGAATATAAATAATCTTTCAGAAGAAGAATATAAAAACTATTTAAATAATGTTGATATTTATGAAAGTTTGTTAAACCGCGGCATTCAGGTATTTAACTTTACGCTTACTTATCGCGTAAAGGCAAAATCAGACGATAATCCTTCTGAATATGTGTTCTATTTTGATGAAATAAAGGTGTATGACACAAATAAAAAGCAATTACTTATGACCTTAAAACCAAAAACAAAGGAATGGGAATTTGCCGTTAGTCCGTCATATGACATTCGCACAGAGGAAGAAATTCTTGCCAAAAATGAAGCCGATAGATTAAAAGCCGAAAAACAGGCCGAAACCCAACGCAAAAGGGAAGAAAAACAGTCCGCAGAAGAAGCCGAACGTCGCCATAAGCAAGAACTTGCCCAAGCGGAAAGGATTCGTAAGCAGAAGATTACAGAGAAACGACGCGAAAAACGAAGACTTTATGTTGAAGGCAAGGCACAGACATTTAAGCAGTCTAGGGGCGGAGGAGCAATGACAGGTTTTTACGGTTCGTTCGGAAAAGGCGAGAATGACGGAAATATGTTTGATTTAAATTTTAATATTGCATACACTCCGTATTTCTTTACATATCTTGGCGGTGGAATGTTTGAAAAGCCAGAAAAGATTGAAAAGATTTCTGAACAAGATTATATGTGGTACTTTGATTGGGGATTTGGTGGTAACTGGAGACCTTTTATTTTGCCTTTACCTCCGTCTTTTTATCTTCGCACTGGTATAGGAATAACTGGTATTTATCTTGATAATGCACTTTATATACATGAAAATACAGATTCGTCTTCATCGTCGTCACCATATGGCAGTTCTGAAACTGCAACTTATTTTTTATGGCATACAGCCGCTGGTGTACAGGTTCCGCTTACAAAGAGTATTGCTCTTTATGGAGAAGGACACTTGTATTTTCTTCCAGATGGTGGAACTGATTGTTCTGCTTCTGTTGGCATTGCATTTGTTTCATACAAACCTTTGATAACTTTTGAAAAATAAGGACACTAAAAATGAATATAATGAAATTTAATTTTTTTAATGTAAAAAAACTTGTTTTGCTATCTTTTTGTGCCATTATCTTAATTGCTCTATCTGCATTTGTAACTTCATGTTGTGCAAAAGAACCTGATTATCCGCATAATGCAAAACTTGTAAGCACTGGCAACGGTTATTGTCTTATGTGGGATGCAAACTCGGATGCAGACTGTTACATAATCTACAGAAAAACAAGATCAAATAAGTCGATTGTAAAATATACTACAATAAATGAAAACTATTATTACATAAGCAAATCCGACCATGAGGACTACAGGTATGCTGTTACTATGGAAGTGGATGGAGATGAAAGTTACGCCACAGATTTTTTCTAATATTTCTAACATAGCTTAAAAAAACAGTGTATTGTACTTACTATACTGTTTTTTAAACTCAAAGGCTTTTGGGTAAATTCTCACTGAGGTTTGGGTAAAAAGCCACTGAGTTTTGCCAAAAAAGCCTTTGGCTTTTTAAAAATTCTCAAAGGCTTTTTAGGGAAAAGCCACTGGCTTTTTACCTAAACCTCACTGAGAATTTACCCCCACTATACAAAGAAGGTTTAGTAAGAAAAATCACTATTCCAATTTATAGACTGCGAACGCTTCGTAATAAACAGAATTATCATCATCTTCTATTTGCTGCCAGGTTTCATAAATCTTTGTAAGGCCAGAAATCTGTTCGATTTTTGCAGAAAGGTTTTCATTTTCTGTTTTATTGTCTTTGTTTAATGTTAATAAAACTTGTTTTTTTACATTAAGATTTGCCTGCAAAATAGCAATTTCTTTTACCTCTGAAGTTTCTTGTGCATAAAAAACGCGGGCGGACTTAGCCAATTTAAACTTTTTTCTGAGTGGCTTTTCGGTACCATTTTCAACAAGTTTTTCAAGCCATAAAGGCTCTGCTTCCATTCCGCTGATTCTGCCTTTCCAGTCTGTAATAGTGCTTTCTGCACAAAGCAACGAAGTGCAAAAAATAGCAAAAGGAATTAAAAAAAATCTTTTTAAGTTCATAGTTTATCCTATTTTGTTTTTATTAAAAAAAAGGGGCTTACCAATAAGAAAACTTATTAGATAGCCCCTGTACCTTAAAAGTAAGGAATTGTAAAACTACTCAGCTTTTGCACTAGATGCGTCAAAACGCACTGTGTTTCCAGGAAGAATTGTCTGACTGATTTTTTCAGCAAGAACTTTCTTAAGGTAGTTTTCTTCAGAAGTAAAGCTTTCTACCTTGTTCATAGCATGGTCAACCTGTGTCTGATACATTTTTTTGTTCATTGTGAATACTACGAAGTATGTGTATTCAATGCTGTAATCAGATTCTTTTGCTTTTTTAGCTTTCATTCCTACAGGAAGAGTTCTTGTCTTAATCCAGTAAGAAGCCTTCTTTGAAAGACCAGAAAGTTCAATAGCACTAGCCATGTTTACAGAGTCGTTGTACATCTTCTGTTTTGTAGTTTCGTCTACACCCTGCATTCCGCTCATTGCAGCTTCTGCAGTTGTAGCAACAACCTGGCTGATAGATGTAGAAATTTCACGACGAGCATCGATGTTATCTACCCAAGTTTTTACAAAGTCAAGGTCAGTACCACGTCCGTTTACAACGAAAATCATGTCTTCTGATTCGTCAATCTTAAGTTCTTTTCCAACTTTTGCATTGTCGCCATCATTAACGGCCATAACCCAGTCAGGGATTTCTTTTCCTAATGTAGCACCCTGCCAGTCGATAAGTTCTGGGCGGTTAGCAACGTTCTTTGGTGCTTTTGCCTTTGCAGATGCAAAGGCACAGAAAACGGCTGCAACTGCTACTGTTGAAATTAATACTTTGTTTAGTTTCATCTAAAAACTCCTTTCTATACGATGTTGAAAATTATATACCATTAACTAAATAAAGTCATCTTTTTTTATTTGTGAAAAAATTATGTTTTAGTGTTTGTCTTTATGAAAAAATTACTAATTTTAAGAAAGCAAACAAATTTTATGCTATAATAAAAACTCATTCAATTTTACTTAGGAAACAAAAATGATTACAAAAGAAAAGAATATGTACAGCTTTTAAAAAAATTAAAAATCGAGCAAGCAGAATTAAAGAAGGCTCTAAAATGATAAAAGCACAGGAAGAAGCATTCTGGCAGACAATTAAAGCATTTGATGAAATCGGAGTATGCTGTACGCAAAAATGGGAGCTGTAAGTGCAAGTGACATTTTTATTTATTTTAGCAAAAGTTTGCTTTATGCAAGGTTTACCAGACTCAAAAAATCATTTGTAGAAAGAGTTTTTACTGATGAAGAAAGAAAATCTTTTATATTTTCAGTTATAATGTAATCAAGATTTTCTTTTTTAGCACATTGCATCTGAAGAGAATCTTCTAAATCTGCTAAATCTTCTTCTAAAAGTACAGTTTTAAAATCTATTTCATCTTCTGAAATAATATGAAATTTGCTTACAATAAATCTTAAAAGTTTTTGTCTGTCTTGTTTTGAAAAGTCTTTTCTAATACAAAAATATAAATCCGTTAAAGAATGCGATGTTACATATCCTTCGGCATTTCCAGCAATAATATATCGCATTGCTTTTTTAGCATCCTTGCCATTCTTTACGCGATTCAAAAGCCAGTCAATAATTACATTTGTACCAACAAGAATTCTCATTTTCTAAATTCCATATTTTTCAAGTTTATTTTTTTCGATGAGTTCTTCAGGTTCTGCAACTTTAGAAAGTTTACCTGTAAAATAAGTAAAGGTTTCTTCATCTTCTTTTGAAAGCTGTTTTATTTCTGTAGTAACAGTTTTTTCTTTATAATTTGAAAAAAGATTCATAATAAAATCTGAAACTTTAATTTGATCTTGTTTTGTTAACTGATTATAAATATTGTTAAGAGCAACAGGCATAAATAACCTCCGAAAAAATCAAGATATTATAACATAAATTAGTAAAAGTTTGTTGAGATTTTATCAGTTTAAAGACTTTAAATTTTACGGAGACACTCTATCTCCGTGATAGTTCGGAGACACTTTGTCTCCACGCTCGAGAGACACTCTGTAACACTATAAAGAGATACTTTGTAACACTGTAGAGAGACAGTCTGTAACACTGAAGAGATGCCGCTTTCTTTTAAGAAAATATATTTTTCTGCTTATTTTTCCGCTTATATTGAAGTTTTTTTTTATTTATATGATAATAAATAATTATCAGGACTGTTGTTTACAAGGTTTTACGCTTTTTAAATTTCAGTCATAATTACGGTAAAAAAGAAAGATGATTGAAAAACAAAGCACAGTTCAAAACCAAGTAAAATTTCCATTAGGCGTAAAACTCGCCGTTATTATCGGAACAATCGTTCTGCTTTCACTTGGTGCAGTTACTTTTCTTAATAGTCATTTTGTAGGACAAGATGTTCAGATAACTGCGGAAAACAATAACCTTACAATAAATTCACGTTCTGCCAGTACGGTAGAAGAAAAACTTTCTACAATCAGATCGAACGTTTTTCAACTTTTGGATTTAATAAACGTTGTGCAAGGTGGTAGAAAAGCCGCTCTTTCGCGACAGGCAGAAACGTTCTTTTTTGAACGAAACCCGGATATTGCTTCAATAAATATTTCCGGCAAAAATCGAACAAAATCTTCTATTATAAATAACCGTTTTTTTATTTCTAACGAAATTGAAACTTCTTCTTTGGATAATTTTCTTTCTGCAAGTTCTGTGGCAATCGAACGTTCCTGCTCTGGTGAAACTATAGCATTGAATGCTTCTCCTTATTTTAATATGCCAGTTATGTCGCTTCTTTTTCCGTGGAAAGAAAACGGCCTTGATGAAACATGTATAATCACTTTTTCTATAGAAAGTATTTCTGATATTTTGGGAACTTCTTCGCAAAATACAAGTTTTATTATAAACGACTCAGATGAACTTTTGTGCCATCCTGATTCTTCAAGAATTCTTTCGGGCGAAAGCTTTAAGAATAATCCTTTGGTTTTAGCTTTAAGACAGAATAACGAAACCAATGCAGAAAGCCGACAGATTCCATTTAAAATGGTGGACGAAACAGGAAAAAATAAAGATTATTTTGGTGCATTTCAAAAACTTTCGTATGGCGATATTGTAGTTTTAACTACTGTTCCGCTTGATACAGTTTTGGAAGGCGTTAGAACTACCCGAAGAAATAACATTTTTCTTACTGGTGTTGTATTTTTTCTTTCTGTCGCAATTATTCTTATTTTTACAAGACGAGGTATTTCTATTCACCTTAGAAAACTTACGCAGGCAGCAGAAGAAATTAAAAACGGTAATTTTGAAACTCTTATTTTTGATGAACTTAGCACGAACCGCAGAGACGAAATCGGTGTTCTAAATCAAAGTACAAAAGATGAACGCGAGTTCTTGAATACTTTTGCAAAGTTTACAAACAAAGGCGTTGCAAAAGCCATTGCTAGAAAAGAACTTGATTTTGACCCTCACCTTAAAGATATTACAATCTTCTTTAGTGATATTCGTGGTTTTACTGCAATAAGCGACGGTTTTAAAAACAGATTTGATAACGATTCCCCACGCGAAATTATTGGCTTTTTAAACGATTATATGAGCCGAATGGTAAACTGTATTACTCTTAGTGGCGGAAACGTAGATAAATTTGAAGGCGACGCTATTATGGCGGTATGGGGAATTCTTCGCGAAGACAGTCTTGATTTTGAAAAAATGAGCGATACCGACCCTAAAAAAGCGGAACTTTTACAAAAGCACGAACAGCATAAAAAGCAGGATGCACTAAACGCAATTCGTGGAACTATTGCAATGCGCTATTCTTTAATGAAATATAATAAAGACGCCGTTGCCTTTACAAAAGCACACGAAAACGAAGAGCGGGCAAAGTATAAGCCGCATATCAGAATTGGTTGTGGTCTTAACTCTGGGCGGGCAACCTGCGGTATTATGGGTTCAGAAGATAAAATGGAATATACTGCAATCGGAGATGCTGTAAACTTTGCGTCAAGAACAGAAAGTTCTAACAAACCTTGTGGTACAGATATTCTTATTACTCAAGATACTTATGATCTTTTAAAAGATGATTTTATAAAAAACGAAAGCAATAATTTTACTATTAAACCTGAAAACCTTGAAAATGAAATTGTTGTTGAACGAATCCCTGTTGAATTTGAAGTAAAAGGAAAAGGTGCACAGCATTTTTATGGTGTTGTAAATATGCCTTCGTTTGACATTCAAAAGTTTTTTGCTCAGGGTGATGAAAATTTTGTTGCAGATTCAGATTGTCTTTGTGCGGTAGGTCCTACAGGTCCTAAGACAATGGCAGATGTACGCAGTTTATTGGGAATACCAGTTCCTGATTTTGAAAAGGTGAACTTAAATGAAGAAGAAAACAAGATTCAAGTTAAAAAATAGTTTTTTTCTTCCTTTTATAATTGCCGTTAGTGTTTGTCTTTTAGGAGCCGCATTAAATTCTCTTCTATTCTATAGAAGTTTTTTTAGGGCACTTACAAAGTTAAATGAAGAACCGATTGCAACTATTACGTTTAAATATAAAACTGCTCAGCGAAAGTTTTTAGACCGTGTTGTATGGGATAGGTTAAAGCAGAACTCTCCGGTTTATAATGGGGACACAATTCATACTTCTAATCTTTCGCAGGCTACAATCTGGTTTTCTGACGGAAACATTATGGATTTGTCAGAAAATACAATGGCTCAGGTTTTTCTTTCGGAAGATAAATCTTTGCGTGCCGACCTTACTGGTGGTGAAGCATTTATTGATTCTTCTGAGGCTCAGGGCGGAATGACACTTTCTGCAAACGGCGTGCAGGTTCAGCTTGAAAAAGGTTCTTCGGTAAATGCAAAAAATATTCCATCGGAACAGACTTCTCAGAACCTTCAAGTAGACGCACAAGGCGAAAAAACTGCTCCTGCGGCAGAAAACAATGTTTTGCTTCAAGTTGTAAAGGGTAGTGCTTCTGTTGTTTCCGGTAAAAAAGGGGAAGAAGTTCATTCTGTTTCGCAAGGCGAGGCTCTTCTTGCAAGTAACAACGGGACTTATACCGAGCCGTCGCTTGTGCTTTCGAGCCCTGTATTAAATGAACGCATTTTGTATCATTCAAAAGATGAATATTCTGTGCCGTTCAGTTGGAAGTACACTTTAAATGACGATACTCTTAAAGATGCTGATACAGTTTTTGAAATAGAAGTTTCAAAAAATAAAGATTTTACAGAAATTGCATATAAAAACTCATTTAAAAATCAAAATGAAATTACTTTGCCACTTGTGGCTGGTTCTTACTGGTGGAAAGTTACGGCAAAAACAAATGAATCTAATTCTGTTCAAATGGGAAGATTTCAGATTCTTCAATCTTTACCGCCTGAACTTTTAGTTCCAGCACAAAAGTTTGAATATTCATACAGAAATCGTAGCCCTGCCGTTCGTCTTATTTGGACGGAAGCAGAATACGCAAGTTCTTACCGTTTGGAAATTTCTGATGATATTAATTTTACTTCAAATGTTTTTGACACTCGGTTAAGCCTTGCTTCTGCAATTGTTTCTACATTAAAAGAAGGTACTTACTTTTGGAGGGTAACTCCATATTACACAATAAATAAAATCGGGCTTTCATCTCCTTCGGAAACTGGAACTTTTTCAATCTTAAAGAAAGGTGAACTTTCTGCTCCTAAACTTTTAGTTCCTGCAGAAAATGGAATCTTAAATACAGAAGTTAGTGAAAAGGGTCTTTCTTTTTCGTGGAAAATGGAAGACGAAGCGGCAAAGTATATTTTAAAAATCTCTGATACAGAAGATTTTTCGCATACTGTTATGACGTATGAAACTTTAGAAAATTACTTTGTAATTAATCAAAAGAATAAAAAACTAAAAGATGGAAAATACTTTTGGAACGTTTGTTTTGCAGATAGCGAAGGAAATATTTCTCCACTATCAGAAGGTAGAATCTTTTATGCAATGAAGGGTAGTCCTTCACAACATACAATTGAACCGGTAGAAGGCTATAAAGTTGCTTCTAGTTTTGTTCCTGATACAAAGTTTACATGGAAGAAAAACCTTCCTGAAAACTTTACAACGATTTTTGAAGTTGCGACGGATTCTGATTTTACAAATGTGCTTTATAGCCAAGAAACGACTGCAACAAGTGTAAAAGGCTTAACCTTAAACCCAGGAACTTATTACTGGCGAATAAAATCTTTCAGTTTAGAAAACGAAATAAAGTTTGATTCTCCTGCAAAATCGTTCAGTGTATTAGAGCCATTACCGCAGGCAGTCTTAAAAGGTCCTATTGAAAGGGCGGTTGCACGCGAAAGTGTTCCTTATACTTTTGAATGGGAAGAAGTTCCAGAGGCAGATTTTTATAAGTTCACTCTTTACAAAAATAATTCTGATACTCCGCTTTACGAAGATAATGTTTATGACACAAAGGTTTTGGTAGATATGTTTAATCCTAAAGAATTTGTGGATAAATCATATTATCGCTACACAGTTCAGGCTCAGGCAAATGCAATTCCAGGTTTTTCTAGCCGTAGAACTGGTAAACTTGCAGAACAAAGTTTCTTCCTTATAAAACTGCGTCCGGTAGAAGTTAGTATTCGCGGTTATACCGGAAAGAACATAAAGATTAAAGGTGAAGACGCAATCTTAAATCCTGTTAGTGCAACTTGGTCTAGTGTAGATAAAGTAAAGCAGGCACAATTTGTTCTTACAAAAACAGATGTAAACCCGGAGCAGATTATTATAAAAACGCCTTCTGATGAAGAAAGTGCAAATGGCACGCTTGCTGCAAAAAGCATTCTTTTGGATACAAAAGATGGTTTACGTGCAGGCGAATACGAAATTATTGTTTACGCAAAAACCCTTGATGGAATTGATATTTCAAATACGGATGCAAAAAATAGGTTTAAGTTTACAATACTTCCAGTTTCTCCGTTGGAAAAAGCAAAGAATTTAATTTCTTCTCCGCAGGTTTTTAACCGTGAATATCTTTTGGTAAAAGAAAACCCTAAGAACATAACGCTAAAATGGCAAAGAGTTCCAAAAGCAACGGATTATTTTGTAAGCATAAAAAACAACAGAGGGCGAACTGTTCTTGAACAAAATATAAAAGACGCAACTCAATATACAATCGACTTTACAAAACTTTCTGAAAAAGAAAAATCTGTTTTCTCTAAGGGAAAGTTTACATGGAGCGTTGTAGGCGTACGCCGAATTGATACAAATAAAGATGGAATTTTGGATAAGATTTTCCAGGAATCGCCAGAAGCAAGTTCTGTTTTTGAAACAGATATTCCTTCGCCAAAGAAAACTAAAACAAAAGGAGCGGCAAACCCTTATGGAAAATAAAAAAATTACCGCTTTTAAGTTCGTTTTGGCGGTTTTTCTTCTATTAAACTCAACTTTTGTTTTTGCAAAAAAGAGTAATAAAAAATCTAATGCTCAAAAGAATAATGTTGTTGTTTCTGCCGTAACTGCTGAAACTCAAGAAAATGACGAACAAAACGGCGAACAAGCCACTGAAGAATCTGCAGAAGAAAAATGGCAGCTTTTGGAATGGGAAGAAGACGAACCGGATTTTGTTCTAAAATATGAAGTTGTAATAGAAGAATATTCTGAAAAAACAAAAACATATTCTGAAAAATCGCGTGTTTTAACGCAGGATAATACTCCTTCTGTTCGTGTTGAACCGCTTTTACCACCGGGACGCTACCGTTATAAAGTAATTTCGTATAACTTAATTGACGTTCCAGAGGCAGAATCTGACTGGTTTGACTTTATGATTTATAAAGCATATCAGCCGGAAGTTTCCGATGTAAAATCGGAAGTAAACTTAACTTCAACATTGTTCCTAGAAGAAATAAACGACGGTATTTTTAATATCAGCGGAAAAAACTTTTTTGAGCTTCCACAAAATGAAGGAGAAATTACTTTTTCTGAATATTTTTTGGTGAATCAAAAAAAGAAAAATGTGCTTCCATTAATTCCAAATATTCTTTCTAAAGAAAAGAACAGAAAAATGCAAGTTCAGTTTGATATGAAAACTTTGGACGTTGGAAAGTACAATTTTGTTGTTCGCGACGCCAGTGGTCTTGAAAGCGAAAAAGACCGCAAAAACGAAGTAGAAGTTAAATTCCGTAAGCGTGTTGACTTTGATTTAAGCGGCGGATACGTTTTTCCTATAGTTCTTTTTGATGACACTTTTAAAACTTATTTTGATACAAGCGTTTTTCCATTAAGTTTAACGGCTCGTGCTTCTTTTATACCGTTTAAACATCGCTTTGGTTATTTTGGTTTTGGGCTTTATGCACAATATTCTCGCCTTTTTGCAGAATATCAGTATTATATGATAGACGGGAACTTTATGAATGCGGACGCACTTTTTATTTATCAACTTCCGATTCGCGTAAAGTTTAAGAATGCAGAAAAACCTCGCCATATTTTAACGCTTGAACTTCACGGCGGAACAGGGGTAAGCTTTTTAAACGATGTAAAGTTCCACTTTGACCACGACATTACTTCTGATCCATTAAACAGTTTGAACTTAAATATTATGGCTGGTGGAGCGTTTCAGTTTTATGTAACAAACAGACTTTATACAGAAGTTTCTGTTGATTTTATTTCATCGCTTTTATCAGATATGGCTTTGGGCGTGCTACTTCCTGCGGTAAGTATAGGCTGGCAGTTCTAATTTAGGGGGATTAAAGTTGAAAAAAATATTTTGTCTTTTTACTTTAAGTTTTATCCTTTGCTTTTCTTCATGTTCTTTTATTGTTGATTCCTGGAATGAGCCGGTAAAAAATTATTTTAAAGATTATACGGAAAGTGCTGGCGTAATGCAGTGGGAACTTGTTTCCGGGTCTGTAACAAGTAATACAGATGGAACGGTTGTTCTTTCTTCTGCAGAAGACGCTGTTTTTAATCTTTTTATAAGAAATCCTCAAGGTTATGCTTTTACGCTTTCTAATAATATGAGTTATTCCTTCGATAAAACTCAAATTGAAAATGCTCAGAATCTTTTTGGCGTAACAGTAGACGGTACAACAGACGGCACAACGGAACTTTATCAGCCAGAAGATGAGATTGCGGTTTTGGTTTTGCGTTATTCAAAAGATTTTTTAAACGCAACGGAAACAGGTTTTGATATTTCGCCTACGGTAACTTTAAAACATCCAGTTTCGGGCGTGAACTTTGGCGATTATACTGCTCTTAAAGTAAAGTGCAATTCTGCTCCGCCGCCGCTTTATGGTGCGGTTGTTTATAAAGATACGGTAAACCAAAAATATGTAATTCTTTTTAATATGCCGCAGAACTCGCTTTTAACTGGTATTCATCAAGATATAAAAAGTATTTCTGTTAATAAAAGCGAATCGGAAATTTCTATAAATAGCGATGGAACTTTTACTTTTGCAAATGAAAGTTTTGATGTGGGGAACGTTTCTGCTTCTTATTCGGCAGGGGCTTCGGACTTTGTTGAAAATGGCCAGCCGGCAGTTTTTTATACTGACGATACTATTTCTGACGAAGTTATTGAATATTCTCTTATTTTAAAAGATAAAGAAGGATTTACAACAGAAGTAAAAACGAATATTACATCTGTTCGATTGGAAAAGGTTTCAATTCAGGATTCAGAAGGAAAAACCCTTGAAGACGGTACAAGCATTGCCCAAGACGAAGGGCTTTCGTACGCAACAATTAACTTTATTCCAGCCGCTACGGCAAAAGACGGCAAAGATACTTCGGATGCAATTATTGTTTACGAAGTTTACCAGGGAACTGACGATACAGGAAAAATTATTTACAGCGGAAAGAACTCTGGCGGAAAAATGTTTCTTATGCTTCCTGCAGGGCAAAACTTAATCCGCGTTTATTCGCATAAAGATTTGTATGCGGACTCTATTCCAACGGATTACGGCCTAAAGGTTTTAAAAAGTACGCTTTACGTTTCAAGTAGCGGTAGCGACACTGAAAACAACGGAAGTAAGAGTTCTCCTTTTTTAACGGTAACGCACGCAATTTCTTCTGATGGTTTTGACGACATTACAGAAGAAAATAACCTTAGAGTTTCGGGTGAAATAGCAGATAGTCCTGAAATTCTTACACAAAATACAAATCTTACGGTTACAGGTCTTACTTCTTCTGATTCAATAGAAAATCTTACAATGAATGCAGACGGTGGCGTTGTAAAATTTAATAAAATCAATATTAAAAAAGATTTAACACTTACAAACGGTTCGCTAGCTCTTTCTAATGTGAATGTAAATGGTAGCGTTACTGTTGGTGGTGGCTCTCTTACATTAAAAGAAAGTACAACAATAACTGAAGGACTTACTTTAAGTTCGGGCTGTACAATTAATATAGAAAACTTGAGTGCAGAAAATGTTGCAACCATAAAGGGAATAAACGAATGGACACTTGGAACTACGGTTCTAACTGGAAAAGAAATTACTTTAGCAGACTGCTTAAAGTTTACGATAGAGGGAAAAACGACAGACGGACAATCACTTTGTCTTGTGCCTTCGGAAGATAAAACAACTGCACTTCTTGCACTAAAAGGCGTTTCTACTACGCATGAGTTTGGCGGCGTTACAGAATACACGCTTTCGCTTTCGCCAACTGAGTTCGTTTACGGAAAAACAAACACAATCACTCTTACTGTAAAACAGGGCGAAACAACAATTACGCCGGATTCTGTTACTTATTTGCTTTACCAAAACAAGAGTTACGTTGCAAGTGCAGACCTTACAGGCGGCGTTCTTCCAAGTTGGGTTCCAACAGGTAAGTACACTGTTGTTGCTGTTGCAAAAATCGGTTCTTCTTATTACGAAACAGAGCAGAACATAACAATAAAAGAAGAATAGGGGGAATGTGATATATGAAAAAGAACATAAAACCATCATTCCGAACTTGTTTTGGAATCTGTCTTTCATTTTTGCTCATTCTTTCTTTATTTTCCGCATGTTCTTCATCCCTTTCTGAAGAAGAAAAAACTGACTTTGTTTTACCACAGGGAAAATCTTATCTTTGCGTAACAACTGGGCTTTCTAGCCGTACGGCTTGCCCTTCTAGTTTGCCGGATAGTGTTGTGTACGCCCTTTCAATTTCTTACGAAAGTTCTGGCACTACAAAATATTTAGGAAGCGAAAGCGTTCAGAGTTCACAAGCATTTATTAGTATGCAGGGAACAACAGCAGACGAAAAGCGTTTTGTGTTCTGTAGCCCTGACGAAGAGGCAAATTATACTTTAACATTGTACGCATTTTCTTCTGGCACAACGAGTTTTACTAAAGACGCGGCTTTTGCCTGTGGTTCTGCTGTAATAAAATTAGAAAAAGGGCAAAGGGTATATTCAGAAAATGTAGCTATTACGCTTTATGTAATTCCAAAAAGTAGCGGAAATGGTAAAGTAGTTCTTGATATTGCACTTGATTCTGACATTCAAACTACAATTAAATCTTGTAAGATAACCGTAACAAAAGACGGCGTGGCAGACAATAGCAACTACGGTTTTTCAATGACTTCTGCTGATTCAAAGTATATATTGACTGCAAACAGTGCTACAAGTGGCGTTTACCTTGTAAGAATGCAGTTTTATGCTGACACAGGTACTCAGACGCCACAAACTGAAATCTTAGTTAATTCAGGTATTCAAGAAGTTTCTGTTTATTCAGGTCTTGAAACAAACCGCTGGGTTATAAACGGCGAGTTAAAAGAAACACTTACCCTTACAAAATACAATTTAACACAGCTTTTTATTAAAGGCGACGATAATACCGATACTACTAGCAAAGATGGAAAACTTTACTTTTACACAAGTGCAAATTCCCTTGATGGTATTACCGCAAGCGATGATAACGACGGCTCTTTATACTATCCATTTAAAACGTTACAGGCTGCAATAAATAAAATAAGTGTAGCGGAAACCACTGCACCCAAAAATATAAACTACACAATTTATGCCGACGGAACATTTGATTCCTGTGATACAAGTTCAGATTCTTCGGCTTTGTGTATGATATATTCAGGCACTGATTGTACAATTGCTGACTGCACTGTAACCATAAAAGGTTTTTCAAGTGGTTCAGGAACTAGTCAAACTGCAGCCAAAATGATAGGTGGTGTTACCTTTTGTTCAGATGAAAAAATTACGTTTGAAAACGTAAATGTTGCTGGAACTATAAATCTTTCGGGTTCAAGTTCAAGTTCAAGTTCGGCTACAGGTGCAGGCGTTCTTTCATTAAAGGGAAGTACTACTGCAAGTAATATCGCCTTTGGTGAAAGTGTTTCAGCTGGCTCTTTTTTTATAAACGCACAGGAACTTACACATACAACAAATGTTGCAACTATTTTTAACGTAACTAGTTGGGCTACAGACGGAACTTCAAAAATTCTTACTTATGGAAGTAACGAAGATGTTTCGCTTTCTACGTGCCTTAAGTTTACAATTAACGGCACAACGACAGACGGAAAATCGCTTTGCCTTGTGCCAAATACATCCACTGACCCTAACGAAAACAAAAAGTACGGCGTTCTTTCGTTAGAAGGCGTTCTAGTTAATGCAATCCTTAAAGCCCCAGACGATTACACACTTACGCTTACACAATCAGGCGAAAATCTTACTGCTGGCACGGCAAACCAAACAGTTACCGTTACGGCAAAAAAAGGCGATGATGATGTTTCGCTTAGTGCAGATGACATTACATACACGATTTACCACAACAACACACAAATCCAAACGCTAGAAAAAAACGATGCTGGTGCTGGAGCAATTCCAACAACACTTGTAGCGGGAACATATATGGTAAAAGCTGTTGTAAAGATTGGCGATTATTACTACGACGCAGAAAAATCCATTACATTAAAAGAAGCAACGGAATAGGGAAAGAACAATGAATAAAAAAATTGCAGAAAAGATTATATCTTCTCTTTTTATATTATTTGCGTTTATTGCATGTTCTAACAGTTTAGACGATGATGGAAGAAACGAAGAAGACGGTAAATGCAGCGTTTGTGTAAATACTGGCTTTCCTGTTCGTTCTGCTTTTCCTTCTGATTTATCAGACGATACGGTTTACGGCCTTGTAATCTCTTATGCAAGTTCAAGCGGTAAAACAAAATATCTTACGCAAAATAGCGTTTCTGATTCACTTGGCTTTATTCCTGTAGAAACTTCTGACACTAGCGGAATCCGCTTTGTTTTTTGCACGCCGACAGAAGACGCAAAATACACGCTGACTCTTTACGCTTTTCCTAGCGGAACAGAAGATTTGAATACGGCCAAAAAAGCCGATGCATTTGCCTGTGGTTCATCTGACCCGATTTCGCTTAGTGCTGGGCAAACAAGCTATTCTCAAAACATAACAATAAAACTTTATATAATAGAAGAAAGTTCGGGAAAGGGTAGTGTTTCCCTTAATGTTTTATTAGATAGCGTTCCTACTATTAAATCTTGCAATCTTATAGTAACAAAAGGTGATGTAGGCGATTCAACTGGAAATAATTACGGTTTTATGGCTATATCCATATTTACCACATTAAGCATAAATGCAAATGATATTCCTAGTGGTGCATACCGACTTGTAATGAAGTTCTACGACGAAAATAATCAGGAAATAGAAGTTAATTCTTCTGTTCATGAAATCTGCGTTTATTCAGGGTTAGTAACGGACACATGGTACATTTCCGGTAAAAAACTAGGCAAAACCCTTTCACTTGAAAGATACGATTTTTCGGAACTTTACGTTAAAGGCGAAAATGCTACTAGCGGAACAGACGGAAAACTTTCTTTTTATACAACAGAAATCCATAAAGCAGGTGTGCCAACTGCAAGCGACAGCACTGGAACTGGTGCAATGTCATACCCATTTGAAACGCTGAACGCTGCTCTTAAAAAAATCAAAACGAACAGTGCAGAAGGTGCAGCAACAAAAGATTTTACAATTTATGTAGACGGAACGGTTTTGCATAACGAAATTAAAACTGTGACAATTGATTCATCTACCCATTCTTGCCTTGTAGATTCTTGTGTTGAAACAGAAACTAATGCAAGAAACATAAAGATTACAACTGTGCCTTTAAGCACTTGTAAAGCGGTAATAACAAAAGGTTCTGCTGTTACCGTTCCAAGTGATACAACTTTGTACGGCATTGCAATTGATGAATATGCAAAACTTACAATAGAAAACATTTCGATTCCAGACGGTCTTATTTCTTATGCAGACGAAAATCACAAACTTTATATGAAAGACTGTGACGTTGGCGAAACTTTATGCGTAATGGGTAGTAGTGCAACGTTTGAAAACGTAACTTTTGATAAAGTTATTGTAAAAGGCAAAGATGTAACATTTACAAACTGCACAATAAATGGTGCGGTTACCGTTTGTAGCGATGGCGTAACATTTAATAACTGCCTTTTAAAAAATGGTGCTACAGTTGATGGCACAGACGATATTACAGTTACCCTTACTAATTCCGTACTTTGTTCAGAAACTAGCGACAAACTTGCCCTTAGTTTTACAAAAGGTAATGTAACGTTACAAGACACAATATTGATGGGTGGCATTTCTTGCGGCGAAGGTTCTTCTAGTTCATCTAGTGAGTCAAATTGCGTTTTGAACTTAAACGGAACTACACACGGTAAGGCGTGGAACAGTATGGAAAGTTACACGGCTGCAAATATTACAAGTGTTAGTTCTTTTGACAACGCCGTAATTCCAATTTCAATGTATTCTGGTAGTATTCAAAATACAAACCTTACAACAGACAGAAAACTTTTTTCTGTTTCGCTTTATCAATCAAACTTTAATATTGGAAGAAATTTAATAAAAGTTACTGGTTCTGCAAACTGGTACTATTTTACAAGTCATTATGACGTTTCTTATATGCCAGCTATCGATGGAACTACTTGGCCAGCATTATGCTTAATGCCAATCACTAATGATAGTGCGGAAGGCTTTACTTATGGAGCCATTCAATATGCAGGCGTTGTAACAAACGCAACTTATAGCGGAAACCCAGCATACAAAATTGCTTTTGTCTATTTTAATTCCAGCACAAGCGAAAAAGTTCTGCCTGGCATTCTTACAGAAGGCAGTTTACAGAATGTTGCTGTAAAACTTTCTGTAACAAATACTGACGGCACAGCACTAGAAAGTTCTGTTAGCCAAGAGTTAAAAAGCGTTACAATTTATCAGAATAATTCAAATGTGGCAAGTTTAACATTAAGCAGTTCTGACGGCGAAAAATATGCATCTTTACCAACGTGGCTACCTGCAGGCGATTACAAGATTATGGCAAGCGTACAAGTTGCAGGTCTTAGTTACAATACCGAAACTTCTTTATACATACAAAATAAGCAGAAAGGTTTTGTAAAGATTCCTGGCGTTACAATTTCAGGTACGGAATCGTGGACACCAACGTCAAGCATATTTATAACCGAGCGAAGTCTTACTATTAACCCATTTTATATGTGCGACCACGAAGTTACGCAGGATGAGTTTGAAACTGTAATGGGAGCCTTGCCACAAGCTTATACAACGGCAGCGAATGCCAATTATACTATGTCACAAACAGACGGAAATGCTGGAAATAATCCTGTAAACATGGTGAACTGGTATCATGCAGTAGTTTATTGTAACAAACTTTCTATAAATGAAGGGCTAGACCCGTGCTATTCTGCAGAAAACATTACTAATTTATCAGATTATGAATATTCAAGAGTACCGACAACAACTGATGAAAAGTGGAATGCTATAAAATGCGACCTTACTAAAAACGGCTACCGCCTGCCTACCGAAGCCGAATGGGAATGGGCAGCACGAGGCGGTGGAGAAGGAACTATTTATGCCGGAAGTAATACGATAGGCGACGTTGCGTGGTATGAGAGCAACGCAGAAAGTAAAACGCACGAAGTAAAGCAAAAGCAGGCTAATGCGTACGGTCTTTATGATATGAGCGGAAACGTATGGGAATGGTGTTATGATTGGTATAATACAACCATAAGTAAAAATACGCCTGCTACAGGTGCAACTACTTCATCTAGCAGTCCTGTTCAACGTGTTCTTCGTGGTGGTGGTTTATCACATGAGCCTGCCAATGCATCTGTTTCCAATCGGGGTTCAAGCACTCCATTCTTCTGTGGTAAGGACCGCGGTTTCCGCGTAGTCCGCAATGTAAACTAAAATCTCTCTTTTTACAAAACCCTTTACAAAGTTTACTCGGTTAAAACCGACTCAATAACAACCGAGTAAACTTGACGGCACATAAAAACCTTTTTATAATTTTTACTGAGGTTATTTATGGAAGCATTTGTTGGGCGAAAAGAGCAGATTAAATTAATCAACAAGTTTTTTACTTCGGATAAAGAATATGCTGGCTTAATTTACGGACGAAGACGCATAGGAAAAACAGAACTTATAAAACATTGCCTTACCTTAAATAAAAACATATTTTCAATATATTACGAATGTAAAGAAACTTCCGAAGCAAATAATGTTGCAAGTTTTTCAGAAATTATTTCTGAAAAGTTGGGCTTTCCTCCGCTTTCATTTTCTACATTTGAGCAGGCCTTAAACTTTTTATATGAACAGACAAAATCAAAAGAGTTCATTGTTGTTATTGATGAATATCCGTATTTAAGAAAAGTCGTTGCTGGTTTAGACAGCATCATTCAAACATTGATTGACAATAATAAAAACTCTTCAAAATTAAAGATTATCCTTTGCGGCTCGTATGTAGAAACAATGCAATCTCTTTTGGAAAAAGAAAATCCACTTTTTGGTCGTTTTGACCTTGTAATGAATCTGCGTCCGATGGTCTATTATGAATCATCATTCTTTTATAAGGATTTTTCAGAAGAAGACAAAGTAAGGCTTTTTTCTGTTTTTGGTGGCATTCCATACTACAACAGACTTATTGATTCAAAAAAAACGGTAAAAGAAAATATTATAGATTTAATTGCAAGCCCTTCCAGCAGGTTAGAAAATGAAGTTGTAATGTACTTAAAATCAGAGATTTCAAAAATGCAGAACGCCTACGAAGTTTTTGAAGTTATGGCACGCGGATTTGTAAAGTTTTCTGATATTCTTTCGCAGTCAAAAGTTTCAAGTTCTCCGGCGTTGGCAGATATTTTGGAAAAACTTATTAAAATGGATATAGTCGAAAAAAAATCACCGATTAATGACGAAAACAACAGAAAAAAAGCTGGATATTATGTTTCTGACCCGCTTACTTTGTTCTACTTTAAATACATTTACAGAAATCTTTCACGCTTAAACGTAATGGAAAGCAATGCATTTTTTGATAAATTCATACTTTCTGATTTTGAAGAAAAATACGTTCCAAAAGCATTTGAAACAATTTGCAGGCAGTTTTTAATAATAAAAAACAGATATGGCCACCTTAAAGATGATTTTGAACGAATTGGAAAATATTATTATGACGACCCTGTAAACAAAAAAAACGGTGAGTTCGATGTAGTTACGGAAAAAGACGGCGAATACATTTTTTATGAAGCAAAATTCAAGAACGAAATGCTAGACATAAATTTGATTCAAACTAAAATCCAGCAGGTTAATAAAACTGGATTAAAGTGCAAAAAGTACGGATTTTTTTCTAAATCCGGCTTTAAATGCATTGATGAAAACCTTAAAGAAAACCTGATTTTATACGACTTAAAAAGCATTTACAATTTAACTTGCGTAGACTAACTTTAGCCTGCAAAAATCTTTCCGTGTATTAGTAATTTTACGAAACAACAAGATTATAAATTCGACTGATAGACAATATAAAAGAAAACAATTAAAATTCATGCATCACATAAAAACAGAGGTGAGTCCAATGAAAAATCTGTCCCGAACTAGTTTTAAAATCTTTTTTACAAAAATCCTTTTTGCCCTTGCAGTAGCCTTTGCCCTTACTGCCTGCACAACATCATTAGACGAAAGCACAACCAACACAGACGTTCCAGACGGAAAATGTGCAGTTTCCATACAATCAGACCTTTATGCTCGTGCAGCGTTACCAACAGCATTACCAAGCGGTACAGTTTACGGCCTTATAATCAGTTATACAGACGAAGATAGCACAAAATATTTAACTTCAGAAAAGGTTTCGGATACCCTTTCTTTTATAGAAGGAACATCAGAAGGGGAGACAACTCGCTTTATTTTTTACGTACCACCTAAAACTGCGACCTATACATTTACCCTTTACGCGTTTACTTCTGGCACAACCCTTTCAACTGCAAGTCAAAGCACTGCGTTTGCCATTGGTACAAAAGAAGTTACACTTGAACAAGGGCAAAAAGTTTGCCCTAACACGCAAATAGAACTTTTACCAAACACAAGTATAGAGGGGGGGGTACAGGCTCAGTAAATCTTTCGATTAGTTTTGGTACTATTACAAATATTGTTGCCAGTTCCATTACAGTAACAAAAGACGGTACGGCAGATTCAAATAACAACAATTATGGTTTTACTATTACCCTTAAAAACTCAAGTGGAACTACACTAGATTCTTCTAGTTCCGAAGTCGCAAGCACGGGAACTTTATCGGCAGAAAATGTAAATAGTGGCACATACCTAGTCCAAATGTCTTTTTATAGCAACACCGAAAAAACTTCAGAAGTTATGACCACTTCTTCTGTTCAGTATATTACGGTTTACACTGGTCTTACTACAGACTGTTGGTATATAAATGGCAAAAAACTTGTAGAAACCAATGAAACTACAGGCACTGTAACCCCTAAAGCACTTACACTTTCTTTATACGATTTTACAGAACTTTTTGTAATGGGAACTGACGCAGGAGATGACGCCACCGACGGAAAACTTACATTTTACACTTCATCTAATTTTACTGACGGCGTTCCTACAGCAAGCGACACAACTGGAAACGGTTCTTTTAAAAAGCCGTTTGCCACAGTGCAAAAAGCGGTAGACACAATTATCGCAAACGCGGACAAGTTAACTAATAAAAAATACACAATTTACTTAGACGGCACTTTTACTGGAACAGATGATGATTTTAGTAGCAGTAAAGAATGTTTTGTTAAAATAAGCGATGCTAAAGGCATTACCCTTACAATAAAAGGACTTTCTAGCACTAATAAAGCCGTACTTAATGCAAATAGATATAACAATACCGAAAACACCAATGCCTTCGGAAGAGTTATTGAAATTGCAGGATGGAATAATAACTTTTACCTTGAAAATATGGTAATCACTGGAGGAAAACATAATTGTGGTGGCGGTATTTATGCAACCGCTTATCTTAATTTAAAAAATACTACAGTAACTAAAAACTATATTGGTCAAACTGGTGGTGGTGGTATTTATGTTGGAAATGCCAAAGTTGATATTGATAATTCAACCATAACAGAAAATACAGCAGCAGAATATGCTTATGGTGGAGGTATTTGCATTAAGACTACTACTGACAGCAGTATAACCGCAAATATATCAAACACAGTAATAAACAAAAATTCTGCAGCTTGGGAAGGTGGCGGCATTTGTGCTAGAGGTTCTGGTGTTACCTTAACACTAACAAACACAATAGTAGGAGAAAAAATCGACCCTAACACAAATGGAAACAATATAAGTAAAGTTGCTACTGAAACTGACCGTGGAAACTATCTGACAACTACTGACGGCAGTGGTGGTGCTGGTATTAGTATGTTTCAGGGAAGTAGTTTAACTTTAAAAGATAGTTATGTGTGTAAAAATTATTCTCTTAATAATGGTGGCGGCATTTATGCATCCATTGACGGTGATACTACTTGTACAATAGAAAATTCTGTAATCGGTTATAATTCTGCTGTGTGGGGTGGTGGCATTTACATATACAACAATGAAAGCAACGCAAGTGCAACAATTACTGATTCTACTATATGTTATAACAAAGCCACAGATTCATCAAAGGGACAAGGTGGCGGTCTTTATAGTAATGGTTCAAGTAGTATTACTGGACATACGCTACAAATAAACAAAGGATATATTTATGGAAATGAATCAGAAAATCAGGGTGGAGCAATTTATAATATTCATGTTGCTTTAACCGTCAAAGGTAGTAAGATTTATAAAAATACTGCAGCAAGTGCTGGCGGAGCATTATATTTATATGCTGGTACAGCTACTAGTGCAAGTTGTACCTTTGAAAAATATTCTGACGATTCATCTGGCACTTCAACAAACTGTGAACTATACAATAATTCTGTAACTACCGGAAATGGCGGTGCACTTTATAATAACCAAGGAACACTAAACCTAAAAGGTTGTTATATTTATGAAAATTCTGCAAATAACGGCGGGGGCATTTATAATTATTCAGGGTCAACGCAAAGTAGTACGCTTAACATAGGGGAACAAAACGAAACCATAAAAGATGGTTCTACTACAGAAACTTATGCAAATAACGCCGCCGTACGAATATACGATAACTCTGCAAAATGTTTAGGCGGTGCAATATATGCAGGGGCTAGGTCAACCATTAATTTTTATTCTGGTGTAATAACCGAAAACAAAATAACGTTAAACCCAAATACTGAGCCTAGCGTTACTTCTTACGGCGGCAGGGCAATTTACTGTACCGAATCAAAAACAGACAGTCCTCTTTGTACATTTAATATGTCTGGCGGCATTATACAAAATAATAAAATGGACATTTCTAGCCAGCCGTCTGCCGGTAACGGTTACGCAGTTAAAGTAGAAGGTAACGCAACCTTTAATTTTACCGGTGGCTGGATAGGCGACAACACCAGCAACGACACCACTGATTCCCCGGTTTACATTGCAAAAGGCTTTACCCTTGCCGGCTCCGCCGTTTGCCAAGACGAAATCTACGCAAACCTAACAAGTGATAATTACATAACAGTAACAAAGGCATTAGCCTACAGTGATAACCCATTTACAGAAAGTGGAATAGAACACAATATAAAAGTAAAAGTGCAAACACCTAGTGTAAATACAACTATAGTAAAAGGCAACTCTGACTACACTTTAACCAGTGATGACTGTAATAAAATAAATATTGTAAATGATGGGTATACTTTGCAATATGATTCTACAAGCCCAGGTAGTGCAAAACTGGTAAGTAGTAACTAAGTGGCAAGGGGGCAGGTTTTGGGCATTTACCCGAAACGGCAGTACTATTTATTTTAACACGATTAATTTTTATTTTTCAAGGGAAAATTAAATTTGAAATTACAGTTAAAGTTCATCTCTTCTTTGTCGTAGAACGTCTTTAAACCTTGTAATAAATGACTTTAAGTAATATTCTCTACGAGGTTCACTGATAATTTCATAACCATTGTAGCTGTTAGGTATTGATTTTATGAAGTCTGCGATTTCAGAAAGTTTATTTTCCACAAGTTCGGTATTTTTAATTATTGCTTTTTTCAGAAGGTTCACTTGTATTAAAGGAATTTCTGATTCCGTCAAAGCAAGAATTGAGCGATAATTCAAATGATGTTCACCGTCAATCGTAAACGGCTCCTGAACATTTGCATTATTTCGTGCCTGGTCTGCTTCTGGCAGTTTTAAAATTTGCTCTATTGCAAGAGTGCTTTTTTTAGGATAAAAAGATGCTCCGTTGTCGAATATAGGGGCAAGTTCTCTGTTATTACCACAGGACAATATTCCCCAATTTCCATTATTTCTGTCATTGTTACCAACTAAACCGTCAATTACAACCTGATTCCAAAAACGTTCTGCAACACCTTTAATTTTTGAAATTTCAGGATTCAGTTCAAAATGAATAAAAAGCTCATTCAAATTAACAAGATGGTCATCATCAGTTTCGTGTAAATCTACATTGAATTTCTGATTCATCTCTGAAATATGGATATTTTTCAAAGTTCGCATTTCCAATAGACGAGTTTTTTCATCGCAAAAATCCTTACAGGCAACAACTAAAAAGTTTTTTCGGATTCCTAAAAGCGTCTTGTGTACAGGATAGCCCAAAATCTCATAAATATAGCTACCAATATATTCTGAAAGAGGCGTTTGCGAAAATCTTGAAAGTTTGTCGTTTTTTGCCATTCCTTCATTTGATTTTGGATATTTTGCAATCCATGGCTCTCCATTTATAACGATGCCATCTTTATCTCCAGCGGCACCACCATAAGAGCCGTTACGATTACTGTATTCTGCATTTGAAAAATCGTAGATTTCCATATACGCTCCTTAGGCAATCGGGTACTTCATAATTAATTTATCGCGGATTGTACTATCAATAGCACCATCCTTTAAAAAGCGGTCTGCCATCATATAAAGCATATCTGCACATTCATAAAACATTGTATCATTATTCCGGTCGTAGTCTTCAAGCTCTTTAATTGTATTTTTTAATGCTTTGGGTAAATCAGTAAAATCAATTTTTACATCAGCATTGATAAAGTTATATTTTACAGGAGCTGAAAGTGAAGAGTTTATTAAATCAAGCAAATTTACTCCAAGAAAATCTGCAATTTTTACAAGTGTGCCGACTCTGCATTCCATTAAATTAGCCGTTCCATTGCATATACTGCAAAGCGTGGTATAAGGAACTGAACTTTTTTTTGCAAGACTGTATACTGAAATCCCTTGATTTTTTATATATGTTGAAATATTCATATTATCACCGTCAACAGTATATAACGGTTAACAGTAATGGTCAAATTATACATTTTTATACATTTTCCTGTCAAAATTCCTTATTTAATAGCCTATGGTGGCTTCTCACAGGGGCAGAATGATACTACGCACTAAGC
>CAYZXM010000017.1:0-34959 GCA_964482455.1 uncultured Treponema sp.
AGTCGGATATGCGTCGCAAAGTAGTCGAATATGCGTCGCAAAGTAGTCGAATATGTGTCGCAAAGTAGTCGGTATAGCATTTTACTGATTGTTTATATAAAACTTTTCTGCTACATTTGTGCTATGGACTTTATTGAACAGAATATGCCTAAAAAAGGTGATACAGTAGTTGTCGGACTATCCGGCGGAGTTGATTCAACTTTAACTGCTCTTCTTTTAAAACAAAAAGGATGTAATGTCATAGGCGTTACAATGTCTTTATGGGACGGAAAACTTCCAGATCTTCCAGAAGGAAAAACCTTGCATGATTCGTGTTATGGTCCAGGCGAACAAGAAGACATAAAAGAATGCGAAGCATTTTGTAAAGAACAAGGAATTGAATACCACGTTATAGACGTTAAAGACACATACCGCAAAGAAGTTTTAGACTATTTTAAGGCAGAATACCGGGCCGGCAGAACTCCAAATCCATGCATACGATGTAATCGTTACATAAAATTTGGTGCCCTGCAGTTAGGAATTCAGCAGTTAAATATTAAATACGATTATTTTTGCACAGGTCATTATGCAAAAATTGTACGGCCGCAAAACGGACTTTATGGAACAGACAAAAAACCATGTATGATTCACACAGCAATGGACCAATCTAAAGACCAGACATATTTTATATACCGCGTTCCATCTGAAATTCTTGAAAAAGTTCGTTTTCCACTTGCCAACACTCCAAAAAAACAAGTTTTCCAGCTTGCAAGGGAATATAACCTTAAAGCCGCAGAACGAAAAGAAAGCCAGGACTTTATTCCGCCAGAATATTTTGACCTTTTGTTCAGTGATAAACCCGGCATTCCAGGCGATATAATCGACCTTGACGGTCACGTTCTTGGAAAACACCGAGGAATAGAACATTACACCGTTGGGCAAAGACGAGGATTAGGCGTTAGTTCTACAAAGCCGCTTTACGTTCATTCAATTGACGCAGTGAATAATCTTGTTGTTCTTGCAGATAATGATGATTTATTTTCATCGGGCTTAATAGCAGATGATTTTGTATGGCCAGGAAACGTTGAACCAAAAGAAAAAATTACAACATTCGTAAAGATTCGTCTTGCGTCAAAACCTGTTGAATGTACAGTTGAACCCTACACTCCAAAAGAAGATGAAAACTTTGTTGGTAAAGCATGGAAAATTATGTTTTCACAGCCACAGCGTGCAGTATCCCCAGGACAAAGTGCCGTTCTATATGATAACGGACTTTGCATTGGCGGAGGAATAATCAGTAAAACTCTTTAATTAATAAGAATTTACAGGAAAAGAAATATTTACTTCCTTTCCAAGAATATCTGACATAGAAAGTTGAAGAGTATTCTTTCCTGGTGGTAAAGAAAGCTCACCAATAAGGTGCATTGTATTATTAGGATAAAGAATATTTTTTCTATAATTTTTTTGACCAATGGCACAAAGCGATAGTTCTGACTGCATAAGCATATCATAAGAAATCTGGTCAACAATCGTTCCATTTATAGAAACACGAGTTTTATAAGGAACGGCAACATTCTGTCTTGTTCTGTATATTTTATAGTTTCCGCTGGAAATTGAAGTTTGCAAAGGTATCTTAAACTGCCTGCCATCTTTGTTTTGTAAAAAGACTTCTCCATAATAAAGTGGAAGTTCTTTTCCTATACGAGGCATAAGGAGTCTTGGATTTATTGCTGCATTTTTCTTTGAATCTATAACTTGAAATTCAAGTGAACTGTGTCCCTGTTGCCACGCAGAATTTCCTGAAAAGCCAAGTGGTGTTCCCGATTCAATTTCTTTAGATTCTTTTAATTCTTTTGAAAACGATACTGAATCAATATTTGCATATACGGTTAAAAACCCATCATCGTGACTTAAAATAACGCAATTACCCAATGTAGAAGGAAAGAATTCTGTATCATCTTTATAATCTGTAAGCATAATAGAAACTTTTCCTTTATCGCTTGAATTAATTTGTGAAGGTTCAGAAAAAATAAGAGATGAACTTATTGTGCCTCCGCGTAACTGGCCAAAATAGGAATAAAGCTTATCTGATTCAACAGCATTAGGCTGCGGCCATTCAAACCCCCATAAAAAAGAAGCAAGTAAAAAACTGATTAAAAATACAATTATTTTTTTCATATTATTCTCTGTTATTTTATTTTAATGCAAGAAATTGTAGAATCTTTTCCAACATAAAGATTATCTTTATAAACTTTAATGAACGCACTGTCTGCTGTAAAACTAAACTTTCCTAAATACGTTGCAAACGGTTCAACTACATAAACTGAATAATTTTTATCATCTTTAGAAAGTACAAAAAAGCATTTTTCTGCTTCCTGAACAGAAAGCACATTTCCTTCTATATTAAACGTACTTTTTTTACCGCTCTTTACGTCTACAACACCAAAAGTGTCCCCGGCATTAAAATAAACGGCACTGTTATCTGCATTAAACTTTACAAGCATTTGATTTGTACTTTTGGAATCTAAAAAACAATGATAGACAATCTTTGCTTGCAGTCCGTCTTTTTTTGCAAGTATAAAACGCTGCCTGTTGTGTCCGCAAAGAGAAGCAATATAATTTCCATCAGAAGAAACGTCTAAACCTAAAATAACAGGAATCTCACTTCCACCGGGAGCAAAACGAAGCAAAAGCTTTCCGTCTGTGTCAAATAAACAGATATTACCATCAGCAAAACCAGCACACACACTAGAAGACGAACAAGAAAATGCTGTAAGCGGAATGGCTCCTGTGTATTCCCATTTTACTTTTCCAGTGTCATCGTGCATTACAAAGGATGAGCCACCAGGTAAGAATGTAAAAACATGATCATTACAAATCATAGGAAAACCGCTGACTTTTGTTTCAAAAAGTTGTGTTTTATCTGACTTCATTATTTTTGCAGAAGTGTTATTTAAACTGTATGTAGTATACAAAGAAGAAGAAATAGATGCTTTTTGCGGAAAAGAAACAAAATTAATGACTTTTCCACTCTGTGTAAAATAACCAATTGACTGACCAAGTTTAAAAGGCAAAAGAACTTCATTTTCTGAATTTTCAGAAATAACAGGATTTGTAACATCGATTTTCCATTCTGGTTCAAACTGCAATTCTTTTCCTAAAGGTTTTACAGCAATAAAAATATAAAGTACGCAAAAAACCGCACCAAAAATTATATATCCCGAAAGTTTTCTGTCTGATTTCATAAATTTATTCTATATAAAAAAAATTGTTCATTCAATAAGAAGAAAAAAAATCTGTCCTATAAATTATAATTTTGTGCTACAATGACACCATTATGGAAACTAATATGATTCTTTCAGCTTCGGGGTGGAGAAAAGTTTTTGCTATAAGTGGTGATGAACAGGATAGCACAACGTTAATCGGTGAAAAAAACATTGCAATTTCAATTTATGCTTCAGTAGTTTTTGCAGATTATTTAAAAAAATGTACAAACAAGGAAAATCCGTCTGTAATTTTAGGAATGGATACTCGTCCTACAGGTTCTGCAATTACGGAGGCTGCAATAAAGACATTCATAAAAAAAGGTCTTAATGTAAAATTTATAGGAATTACCGCTGCTCCAGAAATTATGGCTTATTCAAAAACAGCAGATGGCTTTATGTATATTTCTGCAAGTCATAATCCTATTGGTCATAATGGTATAAAATTCGGTCTTAACACCGGTGGAGTTTTAAATGCAGCAGAAAATGCAAAACTTACTTCTTCTTTTAATGAACTTTGCAAAACAGAAGATGCAGAAAAAAAAGCATTTGAAATTATCAAAGATTTAGATGAAGAAAAAATTGCACAAGTTTACAAAAATCAAACTGCAATAAAACAGGAAGCCCTTAATTTTTACAAAGATTTCCTTTACGAAACAATTTCTGCTTCAAAAGATAAAAGTGAGCAGGAAAAAATATTTTCAATGATAAAAGATGGCTCTAAAGCAAAAAAAATAAGCGTTGTCTGTGATATGAACGGGTCTGCCCGCTCTGTATCGGTAGATAAAGCGTTTTTTACAGAAAACGAAATTGGTTTTTATGCAATAAACGATAAGCCTGGCGAAATTAAACACGAAATTATTCCAGAATCAGAAAACCTTATTTATGTTGCAGCCGAAATGGAAAGACTTCAAAAAGAAGGTCATACAGACGTTGTTCTAGGTTATATGCCTGATTGCGACGGCGACAGAGGAAACGTTGTATTTTGGGACGAAAATAGTAAAAAAGCAGTTATCTTAAAAGCACAGGAAGTTTTTAGTCTTTCAGTCCTTTCTGAAGTGTGTTTTCAAAATTTTACAGGTAAAAAAAACATTGCTGTAAGCATAAACTGTCCTACTTCAATGCGAATAGAAGAAATTGTTCATAAACTTAATGGTAAAGTTTTTCGTGCAGAAGTTGGCGAAGCAAATGTTGTAAATCTCGCCTGTGAAAAACGAGCAGAAGGTTATGATGTACGCATTTCTGGCGAAGGTAGTAACGGCGGAACCATAACTTATCCAAGTGCTGTACGCGACCCCCTTAATACAATTTTTGCAATGATAAAACTACTTTGCATAAAGGATTTAATTTCTATTTGGGAAAATGCCATTGGTATTAAATTAAACGAAAACTATTCTTTAAGCGATATTCTAAAAACTCTTCCTGTTTATACAACAACTGGAGTAAGCGAAAAACGAGCAGTTTTACATATAAAAAACACTAATCACGCATTACTAAAACAAAGATTTCAGCAGATTTTTGAAGAACAAGTTAAAGAGCAGAAAGTTTTTCTTGAAAAATATGGTCTTTACTCTTGGGAATGCGACATTACAAATGGAACAAAAGAAGTTTGCGGTGAAACAGATTTTTCTAAAAGTGGAAAAGGCGGCTTAAAAATCAAGTTTTTTAATAAAGCAAACGAGCCTGTCTCTTTCTTTTGGATGCGCGGTAGCGGAACTGAACCAGTATTTCGCGTATTATGCGATGTAAAAGGAAATAACCCTGAACTTGAAAAAGCTTTACTTTCGTGGGAAACAGAAATGCTTTTAAAAGCAGATGAAGAAGATAATATATAGTAATTTTTTATCAAAACACTTTTACAACAATAAAAAATTTTATATAGTTTACTAATACTTTATTGCAAGTTTACGCTTGTTTTTTACAGGAGATTTTAACAATGGAAAAAGCAGAAATCCTAAAAAAAGCAGAAGAATATATCAAAGCTGAAAAAGATGAACGTTTTAGAAAAGAAGTAGAAGATCTTATTAAAAAAGAAGATTTTACAGAACTTGAAGATCGTTTTTACAGAACTCTTGAATTTGGAACTGGTGGTCTTCGTGGTGTTATGGGTGGCGGAACAAACCGCATGAACACTTTGGAAATAAACCTTGCAACACAGGGACTTTGTAATTATGTAATTAAAGCATTTCCTAAAAAAGCCAGCGAAGGAACTTTAAGTGCAGTAATCGCTTACGACAGCCGCAAAAACTCTGACGTATTTGCAGAAGCAACTGCTCTTATTTTTGCAGCAAATGGAATTAAAGCATATCTTTTTACAGGTCTTCGCCCTACTCCAGAACTTTCATATGCAATCAGATACTTTAAGGCAGACACTGGTGTTGTTGTAACTGCATCGCATAACCCTAAGATTTACAATGGTTATAAAGCATATTGGAACGATGGTGCTCAGGTAATTGAACCTCATGATGTTGGTATTGTAGAAGAAGTTAATAAGGTTACCAGCGTAAAAACAATTTCAAAAGAAGATGCATTAAAATCGGGTAAACTTGTTCTTATCGATTCTGAAATTGATGAAAAATATTGGGAAATGTGTAAGGCTCAGCTTTTCCGTCCTGCTCTTATTAAAGAATACGCAAAGAATGTAAACGTTGTATACACTCCGCTTCACGGAACTGGTGCAATGCACGTTGAAAAAGTTCTTGGCGATTTAGGTCTTTGTGTAAAAACTGTTCCAGAACAGAGAAATCCTGATGGCGACTTCCCTACTGTAGAAAAGCCTAATCCAGAAGAAAAGCCAGCTATGAAAATGGCAGTTGAACTTGGAAAAGAAACTAAGGCAGACTGCGTAATGGCAACTGACCCGGATTCAGATAGATTTGGTACTGCATTCCCAGATAAAGACGGAAACTTTGTTCTTCTTTCAGGAAATCAGATGGGTGCTCTTTTAATGGATTATGTTTTCCTTACAAGAAAAGAACTTGGAAAACTTCCTGCTGATGCATATTGTATTCGTTCTATTGTAACATCTCCGTTTGGTGACTATATTTGCAAAAAATACGGCGTAGAAATGCTTGAATGTCTTACAGGTTTTAAATGGATTGCCGCAATCGAAGCTGAACGCGAAGCAAAGGGAATCGGTCACTACGTTTTCGGTCTTGAAGAATCTTACGGCTATAAAGTTGAAACAGAAGTTATGGATAAAGATGGTGTTTCTGCTGCTGCAATGTGTGCAGAAATGACTATGTACTGGAGGTCAAAAGGAAAGTCAATTCTTGAACATCTTGATGACCTTTACAAAGAATATGGCTATTTTGAAGACCGTGCTATTTCAAAGAATTTCCCAGGTTCTGCTGGTGGAGCAACAATGGCTGGCATTATGACAAAACTCCGCACAGAAGGTTTAAAGACTCTTGCAGGAAAAAAAGTTGTAAAAATCCGCGATATTCAAACTTCAACAGAATATGATCCTGCAAATCCACAGGCTAAAAATGAAGTTGCACTTCCAAAGAGCAATGTTCTTCAGTTCTTCCTTGAAGGCGGAACAATTGTTTCTGCTCGTCCTTCTGGAACAGAGCCAAAAATTAAGTTCTATATAAACACAAGAACTGAATTAAAGGATTCAACAGACACATCCCTTTGTCAGGCTAAAAAAGATGCTGCACTTTTATGCGACAACATTACTTCCGACATAAACGGAATTCTTGATGCCGCTGGAAAATAAAATATTAAAGGATTACAGAACGATGTTTCGCTTGCTAAAATCAGGCGAAACATTCGTTGCCTTTGATACAGAAACTACTGGTCTTTCATGTAAAACTGACCGCATTATTGAACTTGGTGCTGTAAAGTTTTGTAAAGATGGCTTTATTTCGTCTTTTAACACTCTTATTAATCCTGAAATGCCGATTCCTTTTGAAAGTTCCAAAATAAATCACATTACAGATGAAATGGTAAAAGATAAACCATTAGCAAAAGATATTCTTCCTTCCTTTTGTGCTTTTATAAAAGATTCCATTTTAGTAGGTCATAACATTCAATTCGATATTCGTTTTTTGCAGGCAGAATTAGAACGCTATGAAATGGATAAGAATGAAAATACAATTATAGACACTCTTGGCTTTGCTCGCTGGGTTTTTCCAGATTTAAAAAAATATAACCAGCCTTTTTTAGCAGAAATGTTAAATATTTCTATAACAGAAGCACATCGGGCATATGATGATGCAAAAATATGTGGAAATATTTTTCTTGAACTTATAAAAAATAGTGCTTCAAAACAAAAAATATAAAAAAACTAAAATCTTATCCGCGTGGTGCTAATGCTGGGTTTATTGGTTTTCCGTTTTGAAAAACCATAAATTTAATGCTGTTTTCTTCCCCTCGTCCTGTGCGTCCAATTTCTGAACCTGCAAGAACGTATTCACCTTTCTTTACAGAAACTTTTCCAAGCCCAGAATATGAATAAATAACACCAGTTTTTGACTGAATAAATATAACTTCGCCAAAACCTCTGTAAACGCCAGTGTACATAACAGAACCTTCCCTGACTGCTGTTACTGCTTCATTTTCTTTTCCGGTAAGTTGAACACCGCTTACTTTTCCACTTATATTTTTTACAATAGGATTTTTAAGTGGCCAAGTAACGCCTTTATACATAGAATCTTCATCTTTTGTAACAGGCTTTTTTACTTCAGAAGATTTTGTTGTCTGCTTTACAGAAGTTTTTGTTTTTTCACCAGGCACAAGAAGCTTTTGTCCTGCTTTTATTGTAGAAGAACTATCTATATTATTAAGCGATAAAAGTTCATTTAGTTTTATGCCATACTTTCTTGCAATAGCATATAAGGTGTCGCCTTTTTGAACTGTGTACGTACTTGTTTTATACGACTGACTTTTGTTTTCTGTATCTTTTTTTTCTGTTTTTGATGAAGTTTTTGTACTGAGTGCAACTGCATTTTCTATATCTGCAGAAGGAATAATAAGTTTTGCTCCCTCTTTTAAAATATCATTTTCAGAAAGATTATTTGCTGCCCTAAGTTCTGGAACAGTAATCTGATATTTTCTACTAATTGAATATAACGTATCGCCTTTTTTTACAATATATGACGAATCGGCAAAAAGAAAAAATGTGCCTAATAAAGTAATCAATATAAAAGTTAATATTTTTTTCATCTTTGAAATTTTCATATTATTTTTATCGGAATAAATAAAAAAGTTCATTAGATTGACTAAAAATTTTTTAAAAAGTTTTTATAAAATACCTGCTATTTCTTTAAAAATTTTTCCAGTATCAAGACCACTTATAATCTTTCCTTCTGGATAATTTTCAAGCATATTTTTTCTTCCATACTCCAAATGATTGGATGTTATTCCGTGTTTTATAGAAATATCAGCTTCCATAAGGGCTGAAATGTGGTCTGCAATGCGTACAATTTTTCCATCTACAGGTGAAAATGAATCTTCGTTATATGTTTTATTTAAAAGTTCCCAAGAAACTTCTTGAACTTTACCGTCTGAATCTATTATGCGATTTGCAAATTCATTACTTGTAAAATACATTAATTCATCACTAAAAAAACTTTCCATAAGCGGAACAAGTTCTTTATTTACAATTTCATCTTCAATCTTTTTTACAATATTTGGAAGTTCATCCGTTGCCTGCTTTACCGGAGAAATTATATCGCGAGTAACTGCTTCTGGCATATCATGGAACAAGCCTGTAAAAAAATTATTTATAATGCGTTTTTCGCACATTTTTACTCCAGTTTTTCTGCACAATAAAAGCGTTAAAACTGAAACAAAATAGCAATGCCCCAAAACAGAAGTTTTAGGAACGCGAGGCGTCTGATTCCAGCGAGTTTGAAAACGAAGCTGTTCAATTTTAAGCAAAAGAGAATACGATCTTTGGTGAGTAACAAGATTTTGCATTCCAGTTAAATCAAGATAATGTTGAATCTGCTCTTGAAGTTCTCTGTTAATTTGTTCAAGACGTTCAGCTTCATTTACAGTTTTTAGCATTTGAAGTTCGCGTAAAGTTGCAAATTTATTTGCAGCAGTATAAACACGAGAAGCAAGCAAAGATTTTTCTGGAATCTTTATTTGCCCTGCTTTTTCACCTGTATAAATTGTAAACTTTGAAAAAAGTTCTTTATCTAAAAGAAGCCCTTTATAATTTTTTAAGACCCATTCATTTAAATGCAAATATTCTTTTGTATATTCTCGTTTTAAAATATCAAGTACAGGTGCTTTTATATCACATAATGCAATTTTAGAAAGAAGATCAAAAACGGATGCATAAATCATCCAATGCCAATCAATATAATTTCCACGATTTTCTTCGTATTTTCCAATGATGTAAGCCAAAACCATTTTTTCAGCGGCTTTATCCATTTCTACAATGTCAAACGGACGCACTAAATCGGTCCAACGCTGTATAGAAAATCCTTCAAAAAGTTTTAGAGCGAGTTTTTGACTGAACATTTATTTCTCTTTTTTATCTACTTGAACCAGATTTTTGGTCAGCATCCATTTTATCTTTCCAAACGATTGCTTTCTTTTTTATTTCTTCAGCAAAAGTTTTATCACCTATTGCAATAGCAAGTTTGTGGCGTGCAAGAAGAAATTTAATTGCATTTCGCATATCATCAATACGTCGGGTAGAAAGTTCGTATTTATCGCGATAGCCTGCCGCAGATGAATCTAAAAGTTTTCCTATAAGTCGAATGTAAAGCACTGTTGTTTCATAATTTTCATCATTTGGATTAAAATACGATTTTACCGCACTACGCATATCAATAAGATTTTTTGCAACAACTGCAAAACGACCTTTTAATTCAATAAAAGACCATTTCCATTTTGAATTATCACCAAAAGCATTTTCCAATAAAGTTATTGCAAGCCCTAATTTTCTAATAAGATAATAACGTTCGCTAATAGACTTATCTTTTATTGCCTCATGGTATTTAGTAAGGTCAGAATATGGAGTGTCAATATAGTTTGTAACAAGTTCTTCAAGGTAAATTATGGCTTTATATAAAATCTTTCGTGCTTCATTTAAGGCATCGTTATTTTTTACTTCAAGTATCTTTAGCGAAAGACTGTTCTGTGCCATATAAAGCGAAGATACGTATATCATATCATCGCAGAGCATAAGTTTTTTATAACAAGAATCCGCTGCTCCGCCATTTATGCTATTAAGTGTTGTTTTTTCTTTTGCAAGAGTTGCAGTAATCTTACTTTGATACGGCTTGATTGTTTCTGCAAATTCAAGACGCGTTGTTTCTGAAATTTTTGCCATCAGAACCCTCCTGAATATTTTTTAAGCATAGTTCTAGCGTGTTCAACAGACGCTTCTGATTCAGTATCACCAGAAAGCATTCTCGCAATTTCAGAAACACGCTCCTCCCCTGTAATAAGATGAACATTTGAAACTGTTCTACCATCTTCAATGCCTTTTTCTATCTTAAACTGATTATCGGCATATACTGCAATGCTCGCAAGGTGTGTAATACAAAAAATCTGACGATTTTTAGCAAGAGCTTTCATATGAGAACCGACTGCAACTGCAACTTCACCACCAATTCCGGTATCAATTTCGTCAAAAACAAGAGTTTGAACAGGGTCATTCTGACTAAATATTGTTTTTAAGGCAAGCATAACCCTAGAGATTTCACCACCAGAAGCAATTTTTGCAAGCGGAAGCAATGGAGAGCCAGGATTTGCACTAATAAGAAATTCAACATTATCAAAACCATAAGGTCCACATTTTTGTTCAATATCATCCCCTGGTTTTGCTGTAATGCTAACCGCAAAACGAGTTCCGTTCATTCCAAGATTTTGTAATAATGATTCAACTTCTAAGGCAAGTTTATCACCAGTTGCTCGTCGTTTTTCTGAAAGCAATTTTCCTGCATGATATAACTTTTTTTCAAGTTCAGAGATTTCAGAAGCAAGATGTTCTTTATTTTGGCTGCCCGATTCCATTTGCTCAAGTGATTTTTTTGCATTTTCAAGATAGTCAAAAACTTCTTTTAATGGTGCACTTTGGCTTGAAGCATACTTCTTCTTTAAATTATAAATGAGCGAAAGTCTATCCTGCACTTCTTTAAGATGAGATGGATCAAAAACTAATTTATTTACATAATTTTCAATTTCCTGCGAAATGTCCGAAAGTTCATAAAAAGAAGATTCAAGTCTGGAATCAAGGGCACAAAAAGATTTATCCATACCAGAAATACTCTGGCTTTCTCTTCTAACTTTTTTTAAAAGCGAAACAATAGAATCTTCCGAACCCGAAAGCATAGTAGAAATAGAATCTGAAAGTTCATACAATTTTTCGTAAGAAGAAAGCCGATTTTCTTCTTCTTCAAGTTGTATATCTTCATCATTTTTTAATTTTGCTTCTTCTATTTCTTTAACTGCAAAACTGTACATTTCAATATTTCTAGAACGTTCTGCATCCGAAGTATTTAACTGCTCTAAAATCTTTCTTTTTTCTACAAGCAAAGAATAAAGAGAAGTAAACTCTTTAACTTCATCAACAATACCTGCACGAGCATCAAGGAATTTTCTGTGTTCTAAAACCTTCATTAAAGACTGATGATCGTGTTGACCATGAATATCAACTAAAAAAGAAGAAAATTCTGAAAGATCCAAACGATTAACTGGTGTTGAACCAATCCAAGCACCTGAACGCCCATTATCACGAATATATCTGCGTAAAAGAATTCTTCCATTTTCTGTTTCTATTCCGTGTTCAGAAAGCCATTCAAAAGCTGGAGTCATTTTTTCTGTGGAATCTAAAAAAAATGTTCCAGAAACCATTGCTTCGTGGCAACCAGCTCGAATCTGCGTAACTTCCGCTTTTCCACCTAACAAAAAAGAAAGGGCACCTATAAGTATAGATTTTCCTGCTCCAGTTTCACCAGAAAGAACCGAAAAACCAGTTGAAAATTCAATATGTTCATTTTCAATAATTGCAAAATCTTTTATTGAAAGCTCTTCAAGCATGAGGACCTCCTGCCCAATTTAACTTTGACTTTAATGCTTCGTAAAATCTTTCTGCGGTACAACCTACAAGTTTTACTTTTTTTGGAATCTGACGAATTTTTATGCAATCGCCTTCATTTATTAAAAATGGCGTCTGCCCATCTATTGTAACTATAACATCAGATTCTCTTGAAGGTAGAATCGTAATTTCAACTTCTCCTTTAGGATTTAAAACAAGCGGTCTACTCGAAAGAGAAAATGAATTTTTAGGAGTAAGAACAATTGCATCCATCGTTGGATCTACAATTGGTCCGCCAGCCGAAGAAGAATATGCTGTAGAACCAGTTCCTGTGCAAACTATAATGCCATCTGCCTTAAACTTTCCAAGACTTGTATAATTAAAATAAACATCCATTAAGATTGTGCGGCTAGCCATTTTTGCACTTATTACAATATCATTAAGACCTATATCAGAGTATATATTTTTTCCGTTTTTGCCACTTATAACAATTGCCTGAAGCATACTCCGCTCAACAATTTTTGATTTTCCATTCAAAAATAAATCGAGTTCTTTTTTCCATTCTTCTTTTTGAATACTTGCAATAAAACCAAATTCACCAAAATTAATAGGAAAAACTGGAATCTGTTGAAAAACACAACCTCTTGCAGCAAATAAAACTGTACCATCGCCACCAAGTGTTATTACAAAATCCACATCTAAAAACGGATTTTTTACATTATCTTCTTTCTTTTGCGAATCAGCACCGTCAAAAGCATAAATAACGGCAGAAATCCCATTTTCCTGTAGATAATCGGAAATAAGATGCCCCATTTTTTGAGATTCTTTTTTATTTGTATTTACAATTATAAGACATTTTTTCATCAGTTACGGCAATGTTCCTAAAACTTTCACAATTTTTGCAACTTGACTATGACTAAGACGTGGATACAAAGGAAACAAAGCACATCTTAAATACAAAGATTTTGCCTTTATACATTCACTAGAAATTTCTTCCTGTTTTAACGCCATAACAGAATCTTCATACGCCAAAGAGATTTCTATATCTTTTTTTGCAGCGTATTGTTTTATATCCTTAAACGAAGTTGTAAGAACAAGTGGAAAACAACACATCGTTGAAGAATAATCAAAGTTTTCTTCTTCTTTTGAAGATTCAGAATCATTTTTTTCCGTTTGATTTTGAGTTGTTTTTTTTACATCAGAAACTAATGCACCCGAACTTCGCACAAACATTTTATGCCGTCCGCTCATCAATGCTCTTTGATATAACGAAAAAATCTTCTTTCTTATAAGTTCGTTATGTTTAAATTCTTTTATTTGCACTGTTCCTAAAGCACAATTTAAATCTGGCAAAAGTTCTGTTTTTGGAATTTCTTCCACTATTTTTTTAAGTACAATCCATTCTCTTTTTTCAAAAGCCATAAGAACCGCACCGCCACCACAAGTGATTACATCATGTTCTTCTAAAGCCATGATTGTATATAACCCAACAGAACCAGCTTTTCTTGCTTCAATTGGATTTTTATTTTCATCAAATGTTGGAAAATATGAACCTGCACTTTTTGAAATGTCTTCAATAATAGGAAGTCCAAGTGCCAAAATTTCATCAATTTCAGGAAGGATTCCCATAGATTCATGCAATAAAAGAAGACGTCCGCCTTTTTCAATTCCTTTTTTTACAATTTCTGCATTAACAAGACCAGTATTTTCGTCTACATCAAGAATTATAACATTATATCCAAAATCAGAAAGAGCCTGATAATGCCATGCAGGTGCAAGAGCCGAAATCATAACTGCATTGTCTGTAGTAAAATTAAGAGCCTTTAGTGCATATTTTAAGGCTGAAGACGGCGTACGCAATGCAACTGCACCATCGCAAGTGCAAAAATCCTTTACAGTCTGTATGAATCTGGAATTAAGATCACCTGGACCAATTTTTTCATCAACCATGCAGGTAAGAACCGCATCCATTTCTTTTCTTCTTATTGTTGTACTATATGTCTGAATCATTGTTTATTTTAAAAATTTCCTACAATCTTTTGAAGTTCTTTTGGATCAAAAAGTCTTACAATATCTAACACAATAAGATAGCCATCTCCATTTCTGACAACACCTTTTATATATTCACTGCCTATTCCACCAGCCATATTTGGAGCAGCTTGAATTTCTTTGGAATCAACAGAAACTACTCTAGAAACTCTATCAATTATTATTCCAAGTTGATTTCCGTCTATATTTAAAATTATAAAACCACTTTCCAGTTCATCAAGTTCTTCTTTTCCATTTGCAAACGCAATATTAAATCTTCTGTGTAAATCAATTATTGGTATAATTTCACCACGAAGATTCAAAATACCTATCATATAAGATGGAGAATTTGGAATTGGACGAATCGGCTGTATACGTACAATTTCCTTTACAGACATAATATCTACACCGTACAGTTCATTTCCCAATTTAAATGTAACTAACTGCAGCTGAAAATCACCAGTATCCATAAAAACCTCTTAAACTAGCATACTATGAAAACCCCATTTTTGCAATTATTGACATAAAGGTATTTTAAAGTAAGGTAGAATAAAGCCTTGTTTTCTTTTGAATTAATGATCAACCGAAAACAAGGCTACTGCAAACACTTTTTTGCATCCGGATTTTTTTAGAATTTCTGCACAAGTTTCAATCGTACTTCCAGTTGTAAGAACATCATCGATAAGGCAAACATTTTCACAAGAAACTTTTACGCCTTTAGCCAAAGAATATGCTTTCCTGGACATTTCTATTCTTTGATTTCGCAAAAGAGTTTTTTGCTGAACATTACTTTCACGCTTAAGACAGCGTTTTACATTCCAATTATACTTGAACTGCAAAATCTGAGCGACCTCTTCAACTTGATCCCAGCCAATTTTCTTAATTTTTCCTGGTCTTGGCGGAACTGGAACAACTACAAACTCTCCTTTTGCTGCACGAAGTTGACTTAACCTTTTATTCATCATTTGGGCAAAAAAATCAGAAAAAACACGTTCACCTTTCATCTTCCATCTGCACAAAAGACTTGTATTCCATAAACGATAAGAATACAACGGAAACGCACCATCGATATTCTTTAAAAGAACACCTTTTCTGCATTCCATGCAAACATCGTTTTCTGAAATAAGAGTTTTTCCACAAAACCTGCACACTCCTTCACCAATAGGATCCACTGCAAAAAATCTTTCCTTACAAGAATTACACAACGCCATAATTGGTGTTCTTTTTCCGCAGACAATACATTCTTCCCCATTAGAAAAAAAAGAAAAAATAAAACGACCAGCAGAAAGTGTATATGCTCTTGTAAAAAAAATAATTTTGTTCACATATATTTATAGTAAAAAAAAATCAAAAACGGAAATATTTTTAAAAATTATTTTCCTAAAAGTGTTTTTTTCCAGCGTGAAATTGTCTGTAATGCCACAAGAGGCGTAATATTATCTGTTTCAATCGAAAGAATTTCATCAAGAATAATTTCTTCATCACTAAAAAGTCCTGGGGAAGTAAAAACCTGTTCCTTTTCTTTTTCATCTTTACATTCAGGCACTTCTGAAAGAATCGGTTTATTTTCTGCAATTGACTGAATATGAATAAGAATCTCTCTTGCACGTTTTATTACAATTTCTGGCACTCCTGCTAATTTTGCAACATGAATACCATAAGAATTTTCTGAAGCACCTTTTTTTATTTTTCTTAAAAAGACAACAGAATCTCCCTGCTCACAAACATCCATACACAAAAGTTCAAGTTTTTTATGTTCAAGTCTTGTAAGTTCGTGATAATGAGTTGCAAATAACGTTCTAGAACAAATATTATTCAAAAGATATTCACTTACAGCCCAAGCAATAGAAAGACCATCTTCTGTACTGGTTCCTCGCCCTACTTCATCCATTATTACAAAAGATTTTTTGGTTGCAGAACGCAAGATATTTGCAGTTTCAGTCATTTCTACAAGAAAAGTTGATTCTCCGCGGGCAAGATTATCACTTGCACCAACACGACAGAAAATTTTATCTACAATTCCTATTTTTGCATATTCTGCAGGAACAAATGAACCAATTTGAGCTAAGATTGCAATAAGAGCATTTTGACGCAAAAATGTACTTTTTCCTGCCATATTCGGACCAGTTATAAGGCAAAATGTTTTTTCTTCTTCATTCGTATTTGAAGCAGAAATATTTAAATCATTTGGAACAAATTCACCAGAAGGAATATGTTTTTCTACAACAGGATGCCGCCCTTTTCTTACATCAAAAATTTCTTCTTCAACAACTTCCGGACGAACCCAATTATTTATAACGGCAGCCTTAGCAAAAGAAGAACATGCATCTGTGTATGCAATTTCAGATGCTACTTGCATAAGATACGGAACATATTTATGAAGATTACCTCTTATTTCAACAAAAAGATCGCGTTCAAGTTCAAGAATACGAGTTCCTGCTTCATTTAGTTCATGCTCAAGTTCCTGCAAACGAACTGTTGTATAACGATCCCCATTTACAAGCGAACGCCGCATTATAAAATCCTGAGGAACAGAAGAAAGTTTTCCTCGACTTACTTCTATAAAATAACCGAAAGCATTTGTTGATTTTATTTTTAAATTAGAAATTCCAGTTCGTTCTCGCTCTTCTTTTTCATAATCAGAAAGAATTCCGTCAAAATTATCTCTTACATTTCTCCAATGGTCTAATTCTTGTGACCAACCCGATTTTATAATTCTTCCATCTGTTAAAGATGTTGCTGGATCTTCATCTATAGAGTTTTGAATTAAATCAATAATTTCAACCGCATTATTTTCATCAATTGAAGAAAAATCGTACTCCAAAAGTTCGGAACGAACCTTTAGCCACGAAATAAGACTGAACTTTAACGCCTGAAGATCTTTAGCGTGTGCTCTATCCATTGCAATTCTACTCGCAAGTCGTTCAATATCAAGAATCGGATTTATTTTTTCTCGAACAGAATCCATTAAATTTCTATTTAAAAAGAAAAGTTCAACATGCGATGCTCTTGCATTAATTTCATTTATATTAGTCAATGGAAATAAAAGCCATTCGCGAATCATTCGGCTTCCCATTGCAGTTTGAGCATAATTTAAACATTCAAGAAGAGAATAATCAGAAGTGCCGTCGCGTAAATTTGAAACAATTTCAAGATTTCTTCTGCTTGCTTCATCAATAACAAGATAATTTTCATCTTTATAAACTTTTATAGAACTTATATGTGGAACAACGGTATTTGTTGTTTTTAAAAGATAATCTAAAAGAAAGCCCGCCGGAATGACTTCCGCAGAGTTTTTTTCAAGTCCGAAAGACAAAAGATTTACAGTCTTAAATTGTTCGGTAAGACGTTTAAATGAAAGTTCCGCATTAAAATCCCAATCAGGATAATACGAAACAGACATATCAGGATATTCGTTTATAATATTCTGAATAATTTGATTTTTTTGTAACGATTGAGGTAGCAAAAGTTCTCGTGGAGAACATCTTCCCAATTCTTTTGAAAACTGTTCTTCCATTACAGATGAATGCCAACTTGTTGCAGAAAATTCACCAGTTGTAACATCAATAAAAGAAAAACCAACTCCACTTCTACTTACTGCAAGAGAAGCAAGAAAATTATTAGAATTACCTTCAAGATATTCAGATTCTAAAGCGGTTCCAGGCGTAATTATTTCTACAACTTTTCGCTCTGTAAGTCCTTTTGCCTTAGGGTCTCCAACTTGTTCGCATATTACAACTTTTCTTCCAGCCCTAAGAAGCCGAGCAATATAAACTTTTGAAGCATGATAAGGAATTCCGCACATTGGTGCTGTTCCTCTATGCGTTAAAGTTAAATTTAAAAGCCTGGAAACTTCAACCGCCCCATCAAAAAACATTTCATAAAAATCGCCGATTCTAAAAAAAAGAATCTCATTTTTATATTCGTTTTTAATTTTTAAATACTGCTCTAAAACAGGTGTAAGATTTGATTCTGATTCCACAAAACTACTTTCCTAATTCTGCAATTACAAGTTCTGTAATATCAACAGAATTTGAATACCATAAAATTGCATTAGACTGTTGAAGACTTAAAATCATACTGTAACCGCCAGCTTCTGCAATTTTAGAAAGTGTGCTGTACAAATTATTATAAAAAGTGTCTGAACCCTGCAAAGTTTTTTGCATTGATTCAAGTTCAACGTTTTTTGCATTTGTATATTCAATTACAAAATCTGTTTTTTTAGTAATTTCTGCCTGCGTTCTTTGAGCCATTGCATCATTACCGTTCTTTTCGTATTCAACTTTTTTTGCCTGAAGTTTTTGCAATTCTTCTGTATATTTATTTATTTCCTGCTGAAAATCAGATTTTTTCTTTTCATAACTTCTAACAGAAGCAGAATTTCTAAAATAAGCATTATAAACTTTTGCTGTATCCACAACACCAAATTTTGTAATCTGCTGTGCAGAAACAGATGAAGCAACTGCAAGTATAAAAACTGCAAATATAAATTTAACTTTCATAGATTTCATATTTTCCTTCCTTTTATTTATTTGTCATATTAAATGAAAGAACGAACTGCCAAGTATCATCCCATTTAACTTCACCGTCTACAACACGGAATTTATTTGCAAAAAGAAGATGAAGCGGGAACTGCGGAACAAGGAATCTTAAACCTGGTCCAAAACTAAAGTAAAAATCATCAAGTTTTAAATTATTGAACAAATCTTCTGGTTCATCTTTTACCGCAACTGCATCAAAGAATCCGTCTAAGCCAAGAATTCCCTGGAAAAGCGGAAGACGCAATTCAACACGGTTAGAAAGCATAGCCTTTCCACGAGTTTCATTATAAACATCAGTCCAACCACGACCGTTAAACATACCATCAATGTAAACTTTACTAGAGTCGCCAAATAGCGTTCCAGGAACAGGATAAACAAGAGAAATTCCTGTGTATGCTGCAAGAACCATTTTAAAGTTCCAATAACCATTAAAAAGCGGAACATCAAAAAGTTTTAAATACGATTCCAACTTTGTATCAGAACGAAGATAAAATTCTTTTTCTACTTCAGGAATTAAACCATACCAAGCAAGGCGTTCACTTACAAACCAACCTTTCGTAGGGTCATAATTTATATCACGATTATCAAGAGATGCATTCATAAAAAGAGAATTCTTTATACCAAAACGATTTGCAAACTTATTAACACTTGAATCAATTGGAACATAAAGGGCTTCATCATAAAGGTTATCAGTAAGAGAATTAGACATACCGCCCGAAAGCGTAAAAATTGCAAAATTCGGAAGCCATCTGCGTCCAAAACTTGTAGATAAAGAAGCACCATACGATTCATAATTCATATAGTAATAATCATCATCAAGAACGCCATTCGGTAAAAATCTAAGAGCAAGAGCAGAAGAATCCGTATGATAAAGCGAAAGTGATTCTGAAAAAGAAATCGGCTGATTAAAAAGCCAATTTTCTCTAAATCCAAAATCAACAGACTGTTCATTAGAAGCAATTGTTACGCCCGAAGAAATAGATTTTCCAGTTCCCTTAAAATTCGAATTTTCAACTTTTGCATAAAGAGAAATTGGTAAATCGTCTGCGTCTTCAATACCAGAAAAAGTCATACCAAACTGAAGCGATGTTGTACTCTGCTCTTCTACTGTAATTACAAGATCCACAAGATTTTCTTCTGAACCCGAAACAGGTTCTGGCACAACACTTGAAAAATACTGAGTATTATAAAGATTTCTTAAACCAGACATAATCTTATCGCGACTAAAAACGTCGCCTGGTTCAAATGGAAGTTCGCGAAGAATTACATTTTCCTTTGTTTTTGTATTTCCTTTTATAATAATATTTTCAATATGAGCACGCGACCTTTCTGTAACCACAAGATTGCAGGCAATTGTTCGTTTTTCTGTATTTTTATCTTGCGACGGAACAAATCCATTAGACATATAACCATTTTCGTAATAAAGGTTTGTAATTCCGGAAAGTCCTTCATTAAATTTTGTTTCATTAAAAACTTCGCCAACTTTGATTTTTACATAAGAAAGAAGTTTTTCTGTAGTAAAAATTTCATTTCCTGAAATTGTAAGTCCGCTAAAAGTATATTGAGCACCCTCTGAAATAACAAAAGTAAGAGCAATTTCTTCGCGTTCTTTTTTTTCGTTATATGATTCTTCTTTTAGAACATCTACAACTCGAGCATCGATGTAACCCTTTGTTCTATAATGAATTACAATAGCCTGTTTATCAACTTCTACAGAAGAATCCTGATATGCTCCGTCTTTTAAAAATCCCTTTTCTTTTAAAGAAAGTTTTCCTTTTAAAGTTCTTTCCGAAAAAACAGTATTTCCTGAAAATTTAATGGAACTTACAACTGTGGAATTTCCTTCATTAATAATAAAAGCAACATCTATACCTGCATCAGTTTCTTCTGTGGTAGTAGAAATTTTTACATCTGCATAACCTTTTTTAATATATAAGTCACGCAACGCTCGTTCATCTACAAGAGCATTCTGTTCAATGTAAATATCTCCGGCTTTTATTGAAACAGTATCCCTAAGTTCGTTGTTACGAATCTTCTTATTTCCCTTAAAAGAAACAGAAGCAACAACGGCATGTTCTTTTACTGTAAAAACAATATTTATTTTATCAGGATATTTTTTATCTTGTTTTGCAAACGGTTCAATATCTTCAAAATAACCAAGTGAATAAAGACGATCCAAAATATCATTATAGAATTTTTCATCAAATGGCTTACCAATAAAACTGTCTGTAATACCCGAAAGTTCTGACCTTTTTACACTTCGTAACCCTTCAAAAGAAATATCAGAAACCGTTTTTCCCCAATACCAATCTGAATCTTCTTGATTTTGAGCAAACAAAGCAGAACCTGAAAAAACTAAAAGTGCAAAAAGCATTACTTTAATCTTTTTTAACAGCAAGGACATAAAAAAACAGCCACCTTAAAACGAAAATTTCCATGAAAGCGTTACAGAAGTAGAAGACACAAACCTGTCAGTTCTACCACCGTTTATATCAGGAGCCATATTCCATCTTAAAAATCCGAAAGGAGATTCAATTTCAAGACCTACTTCCGGACGGAACACAAGACCACCTGCAGTAAACTTATCATCTACTTTAGTCTTATCATAAGACCAATGCATAAGAGTATCTACATATAAAGAACTTCCAAAGTACTTACCAATATAAACAGTTGAATTATCAAAAAAGTTACCAAAACCAAAAGAAGAGTTTTCATATTCTTCTGATTTTTCAAGAATTCCATAATTCAACGCATTTTGAAGAACATTTGTCCTAACGCTCAATATATCAAAATTAAGAAAATCACGCAACTTGTTCTCTATTGAACGCCCGATTGTTGACTGTATTGCATAATCTCCCGTAGCAAAAATAAGAGAACTTACTTTATCCGAATCCCCTACGGCAATCTGACCTAAAAGAGAGCGAATTTCCGTTTCTGACTTTGCCGGAATCGAAGAAAACTGTGCATTAAAATTTAAAAGATATTGATTTACCGCCGTAAGAATAATGCGAACATCGTTACCATTATCATCACGTTCACGCGTTTCTGCCTGAATACTTATAAGAGGATTAAATGTTGGATCATTACTATTAAAACGCATAGAACCATTTTTAAGATAAAAATTGCGGCTAAGGTAAGAAATATCACCCGAACGGAATGCAAGTTCGCCATCAAGTTCCATATCACCAGATGCCATATCATATTTAAAGCCAAAAACACTATCAGGAACTAAAACTGCACGCAAAAGAGGGTCAAAAATAAAAGTAACATGCTCGCCAAAATGAAGTTTAAGGTCAGAACGCGGAAACCAAGTTCTTTTTGGCGGCGAAAGGGCAAGTTCCTTTGTTTTTACACTTCCAGTAAGTTTTTTTAAAAATACATCACCATTTACATCAAGATAATGATCTTCAAACGCAAGATTTAAATCTAAACGAGCATCTCCTTTAAAATGAGCAAGACGAATTTCAAAATCGCCTGGAATATAAACATTTTTTGGATTCCACACGTGACTTTCAAGCCTGCTGAACGACCAGCGGTCAAAATAAACAGTCAAATCTGCAAAAATTGCATTATCATTCTTTTTTACATATCCACGAGTTTCTGGAACTTTTATTTTATTATGATCAAAAATTACAAGAGTTTTTGGAACATAAACGTGCTGCGAAACAATTTTTGGAAGAGTAAAATCCGCATTTGATAAAGAAAAAGAACCTAAAAATTCAGGGTCCGCTTTTAATCCCCGCAATTTTAGTGAACCTTTTAATTTTCCAGAATAAAACTTTAATCTTGGAATATTTATATATTCAAAAAGTTTTCCAAAATCTGCATTTACATTTTTTAACGAAACATCAAGTTTTTCTTTTTCAAAGTTTCCAAAAAGATTAAAATTAAGCGGTTTTTCAGAATCGACTGAAAAATTAAAACTTCCATCATTTTGAATCACTCCTGAAAATCCCTGTTCCTTAGAAGAGCTTACAAGCGTTTCATTTTCAGAATGCAAAACTGTAAGAACCAATGGAAATTCCGTCTTAAAAAATGAACCGGACACTTTTTCTGATGAAAGACTTGCTACAAATTCCGACGGTAAAACTTTTCCTTCCTGAATAACAGTATCCGAAACAGAAAATTCAAAAGGAACATGAACAGTTTCTTTTGCAACCGATGTATCCAATTCTGCCGTCAAGTTTCCTGTAAAAGTATCAAGATTAAAGTGTGCCGAAATATCTTTAACAGACGTATTGTTATAAACTACATTGATTTTTTCTACCGTAAGATTTTTTTCTTCCGCAAAGGCAGAACCATTTACATTTAAAATATTTCCTGCTGACATAAGAGAAAGTTTTTCAATATTTAGTCCAGCATAAAGATTTTTCATCGTTCCTGACAAAATAAAAGTTGAAGTAAGCGTATTATTTTCACTTTCTTCAGGAGTAAAACGACTTAACCCAAAATTATTCAACATAATTTGAGAATTAATATAAAAAGAGTTTTTTAAATTCTCACCAGAAAACGAAAGCCCATCTGGATTTGTAAGTTCAGCAGAAATATTTACACTTTCAGAAGAAAGAGGATTTTTTAAATTTGTAGAAAAACGAGCAGAATCAAAAAAAGATTTATTTCTATTTATCAATAATTCCAAAGAACCGTCTAAACTAGAAAATTTATCAGAATAAGAAAGCGTATCAAGAAAAAGGCCATATTTAGATATATTTCCAATCACATTTAAAGAAGGATTAAAAGAATACTTTCCACCGGAACCGGAAGCATTCATTCTAGAAATTTTTACATTTATTCCATCACGTTCAGAATACGAAAGATCAGAATCTAAAGAAAAGGTAAAAATAGAACCATTAAAAGCAAACGGAACGCCTTCTGCAAAAATATTTCCACGCACAAAACCTTTTTCATTCTTTTTTAAATCAAAAGTAATTCCATAATCGCCATTTACAAAAATAGAGTTTGGCATAAAATTTCCTGTAAAATGATATGGAATTGAATCTGCATTTATATCCGCTGTAAAAAATGCATCAGAACTATCAGGAGATTTTTCAAAAACAACAGAAGAATGTATAAGTTTTCCACTGCGAACAAAATCCATACGACTTAAATTAAGGGAAGAATCATTTCCATCAAAAGAAAAATACAAGAACTGCCCATCATTTTTTGTATCCGCAACAAAAGCATAAGGAACATTGTAGGAAAACTGCTTAAAATCCGTTGAAACAAACAATTCTCCGTTAAAAACATAATTTGATAAAAAAGAAAAACTTTGTTTTCCAGGATTCTTTCCAAAATACGAAAAAGTTTTCATTGCACTGTCAAGATAAACGCCATTTGTAGAAATACTTGCCTGAACGTAATTTGAACCGCCAATAAAACTTCCGCTGATATTTATTGTTCCAGGTAAATCGTTTTCTGTGTGAAAATAATCAGAAAGTTCAAATGTAAAATCTAATGAATCACGAACAGGAATAGCAGAAAACTCTAATGCTGTAAAAGATTTTTCTTCAATCATCAACTGCGGAGCAAATGCAATAAAACCATTTTTTAGCGGATCAAAATATATTTCTGTAGAAACATTTACACCATTATAAAGATGCAACGCATTTACATTAAGAACGCCGGAAACGTTTAAGTTTTTAAATACGCAGGAACCGTTATAATCAACATCAATATTTTTACCGGAAAGTTCCATTTTATTTACAGCAATATGCTCTTTATCACCGGTAAAAGAATAATTTCCATCAAAACCGCCATCGTATAAAGTTTCAGGAATATAAAATTTACCAAAAGAAGAAAAAGAAAGATTTTTTTCTAAAAAACCATAAGAAACATCAAAGTTTACACTTAAAGAAAGATTTTTTATTTTTTTTATTACTTGAGCATTCTTTTTTGAAAAAACAAACTTTGCCGGCTTAAAATCTTGAGTTTTTAAAGAAAAATCAAACTGCATAGAATTTGAATCAAACGAAGATAAAATAAAAACAGGAAATGAATTTTCAATTGTCCTAAGAGTTAAAACTCTTTTTTTTACAGTGAACAAAAAATTTAAACGAGAAAATGTATAATTTCCATCAGTAAAATCTGTTATGCGTAACACAGCAGAACTTTCTTCAAAATCTTTAGGAATTAAACCATTTATAGAAAATGCAAATGAAAATTTTTTATTGTTTTTTTTGTAACTTGCATTTCCAAAAGTTTTTAATTGAAGAATCTGCTCGTTTCCAGTGTATGCGGTATTAATCCTATTAAATTTTATTAGTGCAGAATTATTACTTTCTGAATACGAAAAACTTACATTTTTAATATTTACGCTAAAAGGAAAAAAACTAGTTACATCTTTAATTTTTTTTAAGAAAGACCACACATCGTTTTCAACATTATTTTTATTTTCATCATTATTTGTTTTAAGTTCTAAAGAATCTTTAGCATTTTGATTTTGAATTATCTTTTTTAAAAATGAATTTTCTTTATCCAAATTTACAGAAAGTCCATCAAGTAAAATATTTTTTATGGAAGAAAGCCCCCTTCCTTTAAGAAAATCCCAAAAATTATACTTAATTGAAATTCTTTTTATCTGTGCAACAGTCTTGCCGTCTTTAGAATCAGAGAGTATTATATTTTTAACATTAAGATTGGTAATTATGGAAGGCGAGATTTTTTCAAAAGAAATGTTCAGCCCTGTTTTTTCGGAAACTGTTTTTTCTAAAAGACATACATTCTGTTTTATATTTTCTGAAACAGAATAATATAATGGTCGCACAACAAAAAAAACAAAACACAGAACGAGAAAAAAAATTAATATTGCGAACAGTTCCTTTAGAGAAAACTTTTTCATTTTACCAGACTAACTAAAATTGTACTCGATTTTTATTTTTTTTTATACAGGATTTTAAAAATGGATGAAGCAAAAGTAATAAAAAATTTTATAGTTTTTGAAGGTATCGACGGCACTGGAACTTCTACTCAAATTAAAAAACTACAGGAACATTTTAAACCAGAACAAATATATATAAGTGCAGAACCCACAACAGGCGAAACAGGTAAATTCTTAAGAAAAATCCTTAGCTCCGACATTAAAGTCAACGAAAAAACAGCGGCATTTCTTTTTGCCGCAGATCGATGCGAACATATTTTTGGAACAAACGGAATTATTGATCAAACCCAAAAAGGTAAAATTGCCGTAAGCGACCGTTATCTTTTTTCAAGCCTTGCATATCAGGCAGTAACTTGCGGAAAAGAACTTCCTTCTCTATTAAACAGTATGTTTCCACTTCCGGAATTTCTTTTCTATTTTAAGATTGACCCGGAAATTTCTATAAAAAGAGTAGAAAATCGTGGAGAAACAAAAGAAATTTATGAAAAAATCTCGTTTCAAAAAGAAACTGCAAAACTTTACGACGCTGTAATTAACGAATATAAGGCAAAAAAAATTAAAGACATGAAAATAATTGAAGTAGATGCTTCAAAATCAATAGAAGAAGTAAGTGCATTTATTTGGGATAACCTAAACTTCGAGTTTTTTAGCACCCCAATAAAAGCGTAAGTGACTTTACAATTTGCGAAGATTTTGTGCGATGGGAACAATTAAGGTTGCGGAGCAACCCGAACCCATTCAAGCGAAAGCTTAAGCACAACCATCTGTAGCAAATTATAAAGTCGCTGAAAGCGTTTTTTGTAAATCCTCTAAAACTCGACATTTGGCTAATAACTTATTTTTATTTTCCGAAAATAAAAATGTGAAAAGGTGCATTGTAAAAAAAATAAAACTTATCATTTCTGTACTTCTCTTTGCCGTTATGTGCATTTTCTCTGCAAGTGCCTACATGGTAAAATATAAAGAAGATTGGTATCGCTTATATCATGTACATTATCAGCAATACCCGGATGACTGCATTGAAAACATTTACTGGCTTGAAAAAGCAGTTCAGGCAGATTTTGCAAATCCTCTTTATGCAAATGCAAAAATTGACACAGAAAAGCAATGGGAAAAATATCGTTATCTTTTTCAAATGCATTTAAATCTTAAACTTGTAGAACAACACCTTAGACTTGGCAGAACATACGATAAAAAAACTGCGAAATTTTATGACGCGCCTTGGAAAGATGAATACGTAAGAAATCTTGAAAAAGCCTTAAGTTGTTACAATGCAGGCCTTTATTACTGGCAAGAAGCACAACTGTGGGCCGAAAAAGCAAACACAAAGGATTTTTCATTTTTATTCATAACTGATGTACAAAATTGGGAAGATGAACGAGAACGAATAAAAACAGGCGAATTGGACTTAAAAAAAATGCTTGAAAGAGAAATCCAGCGTGTAGAAAAGGTAAAATCCGAGTTTATTGCAATGGATAGTAAAAAATATTAAGATAAGCCTATGGCTTTGCAAACAGAAACATTAAACATTAAATATTCTGCAATAAATCCTGGTTCTGCAGAAACAAAAATAACATTCATTCCAGGTTCTCCAGATCTTATTTCACTTTATAATCCTGGCTCAGACGAAAAAAGAAGAAGATGCTTTGTTACAGATGCAACAGTTGCAACTCTTCCAATTATGAGGTCATTTATTTCTTTGTTTGAAGATGGGCTTTGTGGTAAAGATATTTTAGTAATCTTAGGCTCAGGTGAACCATATAAAACAATGGATAGCGTATTAGAAATTGTTTCTAATGCAATTGATGCAGGTTTTTCACGAAAAGATCTTTTTGTAGGAATTGGTGGCGGAGTTATATGCGATATGACAGGTTTTGCAGCCTCTATGTTTAAACGCGGTATTGCCTGCCAGTTTGTGCCTACAACACTTCTTTCCATGGTAGACGCAGCAATTGGTGGAAAAACTGGAGCAGACTTTAAAAACTACAAAAATATGATTGGTGCATTTTGGCCAGCAGAAGAAATTCATATTTTTCCAGAATTTGTAAAATATCTTCCTAAAAACCAGTACCGTTCAGGTCTTGGCGAAGCAATAAAAACAGGTCTTCTTTTTGATAAAGAACTTTTTGATATTTTTAAAAATGAAGCACAAAAACTGCTAGACGCAGACGAAGAAACAATATTTTCCGTTATAAAAAAATGTGCATCTGATAAAGCAAAAATTGTTGAACAAGATCTTACAGAACAAAACGTACGAATGTACTTAAATCTTGGTCACACTTTTGGTCATGCCTTAGAAACAATTACTGGTCTTGGAACAGTTGCTCATGGAGATGCAGTTGCATGGGGAATTGGGCGAGCAGTTTCTCTTTGTGCAAAACTTGAATATTGTAGAGAATCATTTAAAGATGAAGTTCTTTCAGTATTAGAAAAATTTGGCTGGAGTACAAAACCAATTCCTGATTTTGTAACTGGCGGAGGTTTTAGCGAAAGACTTCTTAATGCAATGAAAAAAGATAAAAAGAACACATCAGCAAAAATCAGATGTACACTTTTAAAAGGTCTTTGCGAACCATTCACAGAAGAAATTGAAGATTCAAAAATTATTTCAGTATTAAAATAGAATTAAATAAGATGACAGAAAATCAAACAGAACATTATTTTGATTGGGCAGCAACAAGCCCATGCGATAAACAGATTCTTACAGAATCATTAAATAAAACGCTTGATAATTGGGGAAATCCTTCCAGCATTCATACAGTAGGAAAAGACGCTAAAAATCTGCTTGATGAAGCAAGAGAGAACTGTGCAAAAGCCCTTAACGTTCCTTCAGAAACATTGTATTTTACTTCCGGCGGAACAGAAAGCGACCATCTTGCTCTGCTTTCAGTTCTTACCCGCCCTTCAAAAGCACATGTTCTTTTTAGTTCGATTGAACACCCTGCAATACGCGAAATGGCATATCAAATGAAAAACTGTGGAATACAAGTTGAAGAAATTCCGTGCGACAAAAATGGAATAATACAACCAGAAACAGTTGTTTCGATGTTAAAAAATAATACGATGCTTGTATGCGTAATGGCAGTAAATAACGAAACTGGTTCAATTCAGCCAATATATAAAATCGCCGACGCAATAAAAAAAGCATGCGAGGGAAAACGAAAACCAAAATTCCACGTTGATGCCGTTCAGGCAGCAGGAAAAATTCCCTTAGACTTAAATTACAACGGAATAGACAGCGTTGCTTTTAGTGCACATAAAATATGCGGACCTAGAGGAATAGGGCTTTTATACCTAAAAAATCCTACAGAATCTTTTTTACGTGGCGGTGGACAAGAAAAAGGATTCAGGTCTGGAACAGAAAATGTATTCGGTGCCCTTGCCTTAGGCGAATGTCTTAAAAAATATTATATTTCAAAGGAAAATACTAAAGTATACGAACGCTTTAATGAGCAAAAAAAGTTCTGTTCGGATTTTATAAAAGGACTAAAAGCACTTAATTTTTGCACAATAATTCCTGAAACTCGTACAGAAAATGAAGAACTTTTTTCACCTTGGATTGTACAAGCATCTTTTAAAAATATTCCAGGTCAGGTAATGCTAAGAGCCTTAGATGCAGAAGGTTTTTACATTTCAACAGGAAGTGCCTGTTCCAGCCGAAAAAATAATCGTCCAGTTTTAGAAGCAATGCACGTTACAAAACAAGACGCAGAAAATGCCGTTCGCTTTAGTTTTGGTTTACAAACAACAGAAAAAGCAATGAACGAACTTTTACAAAAAGTTAGTGAAATTACAAAAAAATTCAACTAAGAACTAAAAAAATACTAAAAATATGCAGTGTTGATTATTTTTAATTTCTGCTATATTTTTAGGTACATTATTTATGCTGATACAGCAAAAGGAAGGAAAATATGGGTGCACGCGGAGAACTTTACACAACAGAAGTTTATCTTGAAAACCGTTCTTATTTTTTTAATGTAAAGGAAAATCGCAACGGCGACGTATTCCTTCAAATTGTTGAAAACAAAAATCGTGATGGCACAGACGGCGAACGACATCAAATTGCAATTTTCGCAGATGATATGCAGCAAGTTCTTCAAGGGTTAGACCGTTCATTATCATTTATTGAAAAAGACAGAAAGAATCGTGCAAAAGTAAAAGCTGCTAAAAAAGCAGAAAAAATTGAAAAAACAAAAAAAATCTACCGTATGAAAGTTGAAAACGAACGAAATCCTAACGACGGAATAAAAAGAACAGGTAGAGTTCATGTTGTTTCAAAAAGAGCAAAAACAGAAACTCCTGAATCAGATAAAGAATAGAAAATCTTTTTAATATTTAGTTTTAATATTTAAAAGTAAGTCGCTGTATTGGCGAAGGTCCCTTTTCGTGGCATATCGCACGATGTGCCTTAGTGGGATACCCTTTGTGTTTTGCGTATCCGTATTCAGGATAAAGTTTATCCATATCGCACATAATTTTATCACGTTCAACTTTTGCAATTATACTTGCAGCCATTACTTCATGATATTTAGCATCTGCCTTAGGTTCGCACTTTACCAAAACGCCATTTATGTTTGGAGTTGTTATTCCATCTGCAAGGCAAGTAATGGAATATTCATCTATCCCCTGCACTTTTAGCCATTCTGGTAATTTTTTTAAAAGCTCATCAAAAGCAAGTTCCATTGCATACATACTCGCCTTTAAAATATTCATTTCATCAATTAGGGTATGGCTTACAATTCCAAGACCCCAGCATGCTTTTTCTTTTATTACAAGTTCTGCAGCATTACGCTTTTTTTCTGAAAGTTTTTTTGAATCGTTTAATATTTCAAAAGGAAAATCTTTTGGTAAAATAACCGCACCAGCTGTAACAGGTCCGGCTAAAGGCCCTCGCCCTGCTTCATCAAGACCGCATAAAAGTTCCATTAAAACCCAGACTCCTTATTTTCTGCAAATTCAACAGTGTGATTCTTTTTATCAGCAAAAACCGCAGAACCAGAACCCGACTGCTTTTTTAATTTTCCAGTAAAAGTATTTCCTTTTACAGTTGAATATGTATCAAAAAGTTCGGCAACACGCCCTAAAGACGCAGTTACACTGCATTCTGAATCTTTTAATTCAAAAAGCCCGCCTTGAACCGAAAAACCAACTGCAGTATCAGAAACAACGGCAATCCTTGATTTTTTTACATTAATTTTTGAATTAAGCGAAGAAACTACACAAGCATACAAAGGCGAAACAAGCGTTATACCAGATTTTTCAATATTTATTACAGAACCATCTGCATTTATTAAAGTTCCATTCTTAGAAAAACGCCCATTAAGCTCAACATCGCTAAAAAATAAAACGCCACGTTCAATATTAAATAAAAATGGCGAATCACTTTTAGTATTTTCTTCATCAAAAGAAAACACAATATTAGAAACCGAAAAACTAGAACTTTTTATATCAAACGAAGTTTTTTCACCAGCAACAAAACGAGCATCCCCTGTACCAACAATAGAACAATTTGATGACGTACTGATTTTTTTATTTGGAAGAAGAACTTTTCCACAAACATTTACCCTGACAAAAGGATTTTCATTTAACGGCTGAATTAAATCTTCAAAAGAAGAATAAGGACATTCTTTTGAACCATCAGCATTTTTTACTTCTTCATCAGAGATAGCATTTCCATTTAAGTAAAAATTACAAGTGTCAATTATTACATAATATTCAGAGTTTCTGCTCTTATTCCCCTGCTTATCCATTGCGTATGCTGTAATTTTATATGCAGACGCACCTTCGTTAGCACAAGTAAGATTAAAAGAAGTATTATCTGACACTTTAAAATCTTCTTTAGAAAGAACAAAAAGAGAAGAAATATCATCTTTTGAATATTCCCCATTTAAAACAACAGGACCTAAAAAACTTGTGTAAATATCATTATTATCAGGAGAAGTTACTGTAACCTTTGTATTTTTTCTAATGAACTTACCAGGAACAGAAGGAGTTATTACCGGCTGGCACGGCATTTTTTTATTTATTCTAAACGGAACTTCCAACTTTCCCTGATAAACAGAATCAGAAAAAACGCCAACTTCAAAGTTTCCAGAAAAATCATCACCCTTAAAAGTATCTATTGTAATCTGCTCAAAAAGTTCAGAAGCATTTTCTTCTGAATCAAGAATTCCAAGCTTATAATTTTCAGAACCGCTAAAACTTACAGAAACAGAACCATCAGAAAGATTTTCCGTTTTTAACGATGGTTTAGGGTCTAACACGTAATATTTTACGATATTTTCCTGTGAGTAAGACACATCCTGCCAGTAAATCATATGAGATTGACTTCTATCAAGAAAAAGCGGTTCCTTTGGCTGATACCACCAGCCATCATCAATCTTATAGATTTTTTTTCTATCAGTAAAAGTTACAGTTTCCCAGTCAGAAATTTTAAAAGGAACATCTTTACGAGTAAAAAGCCCGCTTACAGCAGAATGAACATTTATTATAAAACGCCACTTTGCTTTTTTATCACTAACAATGCAAGGCACAAAACGCGAAACAACAGAATCTTTATTTAAGGAAAGGTCACACCCTTCTTCAAACTCATAATCTTTAGTTCCAAAAGAATATTCTAAACTGTTAGGAATAGAAATTACACTGCCTGCAGTATAGTCAATAATACCAGTAGAATTAAACGATTCAACAAATTCTGCTGCTTTTTCATCCTGCAAAACAGAAGAAGAATCAACTGTATATTCAATACGTTCAAGTTTTTTATTTCCCTCTGAATCAATAACGGCAACAGTAACATTAACATTACCATCTAAATCCAAAAGAACAGGACCATCATAGGCAATACCAGAAGATTCAGGGTCTTGACCGTCAAAAGAATAATAAACACTATAAAAAGACGGAACATCAACAACAAGAACCTGTTTATTTGCCCACGTTCCCTGCACAGGATTTAATACAACAGCAAAAAGAGAAGTATTTAAAATAAATAGAAAAAAAATAACTGAAAATAACTGAAATAATTTCTTCATGCTCTATTTTTTTTGTAAAAACAACGGTTCTAATACCTTTTTAAGTTCAGGATCCTGCTTAAAATAATTTTCTTCAAGTTCTTTAGAAGAAAGCCCTACAAGTTCATGGCTCATATAATGAATCCATCTGTCTTCTTCCGGAGTTTCTATAACAAATTTTCTGCACCAGTAATCAGGTTTTACCGGCGGCTGTTCCTTATATTTAAACTCTTTGTAATCATGAACTACTACTTTAATATTTTCACGCGGAACACCATATTCATACAAAATATTAACAAGAGCATCTATTGTGTTTCCTGAATCATAAATGTCATCAATAAGCATAATCTGGTCGCCGGGACGCAGATTTTTTGGCGGATAAGTCCAACCATCAACATAAACACGAGGAGTATTCATTTTTACATCAGTATAAGAACGAGCAACAACTGCTGCGTATAACACAGGATGCTTATCTTTTCGTACGATTTTATAATATTCACTTATAACATTAGACATATAAGCACCGCCACGAAGTGAACAATAAATAACGTCCGGCACAAAATGATCTTCATTATAGATTTTATATGCAAGCTTTAACGCATCATTTCTTACAGTATCATATGGTAAAAATTCTTTAATCATAAAAACCTCGTAAATATAACAAAAAGATTATATTACACTTTTCTGCTATTTGCAAATTAAGATTTTTTTAGATTTTTTTAGAAGTCTTTTAATTTTCCTTTATAAAATCCTGTAATTCCAAAAAGACTCTTTCTTTCATTTTTTCAGGCTCGGTTAAAGAGATTCTTATTGCACCAGGAATGTCAGCCATATAAGTGTACTGTTTTTTTGCATATTTTCTGCTGTCGTGTTGAATTTCAAGCATAACATTTTGAACATCAGTGCGAAGTTTTCCGTCTTGAGTAAACCATTCCCTATAACCAATAGCCTGCATTCCCGGCATATCTTTTGTACACCCATTCAAAAAAAGAGTTTTTACTTCATCGTATAAACCGTCAGAAAACATTTTTTCTACACGCAAATTAATTCGTTTATACAAAACATCCCTATCGCAATCTAAAACAATAATTTTAAAATCATACAAAGAACGCATTTCTGAACTCATCTTAAAAGAAGAACGAGGTTTTCCTATTGAATAAAACACTTCCAAAGCACGTAAAATTCTATATACATCATTTTTATTTATTTTTTCTGCACTTTCAAAATCAACAGAGCAAAGTTCCTTGTACAAAGCCTCTTTCCCTTCTTTTTCAAGTCGATTTTTTAGCATCTGCCTGATTTTTTCATCAGAAGCAGGAGTTTTTGGAAGTCCCAAAATAAAATTTCTTATATAAAAACCAGTTCCACCAGCAATTAAAGGAATTTTAGAACGCGAAAAAATATCTGAACATAAAGAATCTGCAAGGTGAACAAAGTCAGAAACAGAAAATTGAACATCGGGAGTGGCAATATCTAACAAATGATGAGGAAGTTCTTCTCTTTCTTTTAAGGTAGGTTTTGCAGTTCCAATATCAAGTCCCTTATAAACCTGCATTGAATCTGCACTTATAAGTTCTGCTTTTTCTTTAAAACAAAACAGACTGCTTTTACCAAATAAATCAATGGCTAAAGCAGTCTTTCCTGTTGCAGTAGGTGCAAACAGAACAATAACAGGAATCTTCATCTAGCGAGAAGAATTATTTTCAATTCTGTATGTTACTTTATTGCAGAACAACTGGCGAGCGGCAACTGAAACAGCCTTATCAGCATTGCGTTCAACTTCCGGGTCGTTAATCTTAGCCATCTGATAAGCACGACGACTAGCAGCAACAGTAATCATATAAATATTATCTTTAAAACCAATCAATTGTTCCAAAGGGAAAATTGTTTCCATTATAGCCACCTCTAAAATACTGCGTAAAACTGCAGCAAAATCGTTTTAAGTATAACTAAGATACAAAAAAACGTCAAATCCGATTGTAAAAGGCTTTTACATAAAAAACAGGGGTTCCGAAATACAACGCATCCCAGAACCCCTGCCGACCGAATTTCACGGTCATCGGAGAGAGTTTATCAGCTTATTTTCAAGCTGTTTATAATATAGCACACTTCATTTTCTATGTAAAGTAGAAAATGAAAAAAAATTGTAAAAAAAATAATTATTGCAATGCTTACTACATTGCAATCGTAATATAAGCGAATAAACATCGTAACATAGGCGGATTAGCATCGTAACATAGGCGGATTAGCATCGTAACAT
>CAYZXM010000018.1:0-32588 GCA_964482455.1 uncultured Treponema sp.
ATAAACAAAACAAAAACTTACAAAACCATAAAAAGAGTACCCGCTGTAATCAGAACACAGCCGATTGCACTTTTAAAAGTGAATTGTTCGTGTAAAAAAATAAAGGCTAAAATAAGGGTAAGAACTGTAGACATTTTGTCGATTGGAACGACTTTTGACGCTTCTCCAAGCTGAAGAGCTTTATAGTAGCAAAGCCACGAAAATCCTGTAAAAAGCCCCGAAATAATTAAAAAAATCCAGCTTTTTCGACTGATTTCCGTAATGCCTTGACCGCTATTCGTAACAAAAACCATAAGCCACGACATAAAAAGAACTACAACCGTACGGATTGCAGTTGCAAGATTTGAGTTTACACCTTCAACTCCAATTTTTGCAAAAATTGAAGTAAGGCTCGCAAAAAAAGCAGAAAAAAGTGCAAACAAAAACCACATTTTATCGTCCTAAATGTTTTTCAATATCGTTTATAAGTTTGTATTCAAAAGAATCGCAAAGGGCAAGCCAACTGGCTTCCATAACGTCGCAACTTACGCCAACTGTTGTCCATGTATTCTTTCCGTCGCTAGATTCAATTAAAACGCGAACCTTTGACGCTGTAGCACTTTTTCCGTCCAAAACGCGAACTTTATAATCCGTTAGGCGAATCTGATTTACAGCCGGATAAAAACGACTTAACGCTTTTCTTAAGGCAATATCAAGTGCGTTTACAGGACCGTCGCCTTCGCCAGCGGTAACTTCAATCTGACCTTCAACTTCAAGTTTAATTTGGGCACAGGCACAAACGCCTTCTTCCGGGCGAGGATTTACGCCGTTTGTCTGATAATAATGAAGAGTAAAAAATGGCTTGTAGCGGCCAATCACTTTTCTGGCCAAAAGTTCAAATGAACCGTCGGCACCTTCAAACTGGTAGCCTTCAAACTCAAGGTCTTTCATTTTTGCAACAAGTTCTGCAACCTGAGGGCTGGATTTTGTAATAGTCGGGTCAATTTTCTGAATCTTTTCTATAATTGTAGAACGACCTGCAACTTCGCTCATAAGGAAAACTCTTTCATTTCCAACAACCTCCGGCGAAATATGCTCGTATGCTTCAGGATTTTTTAGAACTGCGTCAATGTGCATTCCAGCCTTATGACTGAACGCTGCCCCGCCTACAAACGGAAGCTGATTGTTAAGTGCAATATTTGTAATTTCTGCAACTCTTTTTGCAATTGAAGTAAGGTTTTTCATTTTTTCCTGTGGAATACACGAAAATCCCATTTTTAACTGCAAATCTGGAATGATACAACTTAAATTTGCGTTTCCAGTTCGTTCGCCAAAGCCCAAAAAAGTTCCTTGAACATGACGAGCACCGCTTTCAACTGCAACTAAGGAGTTGGCAACGGCAAGTCCGCAATCGTTATGCGTATGGATTCCGATTTTTGCCCGACCTGCAATTTTTTCAACTGCCGCTTTAACCGCTTTTTCGCAATCTTTTAGCATACAGCCGCCTTTAGTTTCGCAAAGAGCAATTGTTTCTGCTCCGCCTTCAACAGCGGCTTCAATTGATTTTAACGCATAATCTGGGTCTGCAAGGAATCCTGTAAAAAAGTGTTCTGCGTCATAAACTACGCGGCGGCCATTTTCACGCAAAAATGAACAAGTATCTTTAATCATCAAAAGATTTTCTTCAAGCGTTGTTTTTAGAATATCTGTAACCTGAAAAGTCCAGCTTTTTCCAAAAATAACAACAACTTCTGTTCCAGCAGCCAAAAGACTTTGAAGATTTACATCTTCTGCACATTTAATGTCTTTTCTGCGGGTTGAACCAAAAGCAGCAAGTTTTGAATTCTTAAGTTCAATCTTTTTCATTTCCTGAAAGAATTCCATATCTTTTGGGTTTGAGCCTGGATTTCCTGCTTCTATTAAACTGATTCCTAATTCGTCTAAAGCCTGGCAAATGTGAATTTTATCCTGAACTGAAAAGCTAATTCCTTCACCTTGAGCCCCATCACGCAACGTACTGTCCAGTATTTCTACATTCTTATCTGCCATAAAAACTCCTTTTTAATCTGCTAAATAAAACTTAAGCACTAAATGCATTTATTATATTGAAATCTTATAAACAATGCTATAATGAAAAAAATAATGAGGAGGCTTATATGATTATAGATTCTCATGTTCATTTTGGAAAAAGTCTTGGTTTTACAATGACTAAAAAAGATGTTCTTTGTGCGATGGAAAAATACGGCGTTTCAAAAATAATTGTTTCAAATGCCGTAGCCGTAGAATTTAACGAAAAACACGAACCTCTTTTAGAAAAAGAAAATACTTTGATGCTTGATGTTGCAAAAGAAACAATTGATTTTGCAAAAGATAATCCTGATTCCGTTTACGCTGCAATTTGGGTAAAACCGCATACAGAACTACTTACAGGAAAGTTTGAATATCTTTTAAAAATCCATCTTAAATATGTAAAAGCATTAAAGTTTCATCCGTTTTATTCTGCTCTTTCTTTTGATAATCCACTTACAGAACCTTATATTGAACTTGCAGAAAGCCTTGACCTTCCTGTAATTGTGCATACGGCAAGCGATGAATTTTCTTTATGCAAAAATGTTTATAAAATGGCAAAAAAATATCCGCATGTAAGGTTTGTAATGGCACATTTAGGGCTTGGAACTGATAACAGCGAAGCAATTGATTTTTGTGCTGAACTTCCAAATCTTTTTGGGGACACTGCATGGGTTCCTGCTGAAAAAGCGGAAGAATTTGTAAAAAAAGCTGGAAGCAAAAAACTTATGTTCGGCTCTGATATGCCAATTGACGGAATTGACACTTATGCAAAAAACAGAAATGGCGAAAGGTCAATGTATCAGGATTATTTTGAAAACCTTGAAAAATCAATTGGCACAAACGATTTTGAAAATATAATGTTCAAAAATGCACAGCAGTTTTATAAACTTTAGGCTTTTCTTTAATCTTTCCAGCCGTTGTATTTTTCACATTTCAAAATCTCTTTTGCTTTTTTAATACTTTCTTCCGTTGGGCTTTTTACGCCTTTTAAAGCGTAATCAAGTCCTAATTCCTTATATTTTGACTCGCCCAAACTGTGATACGGTAAGATTTCTACACGCTGAACATTGTGCAATGTACGAATAAAATCCCTTGTTTTTAAAAGATATTCTTCTTTGTCGGTTATTCCAGGCGTAAGAACGTGGCGAATCCAAATTGGTTTATTAATTTCATCAAGAAAATAAAACATATCTTTTATATTTTTGCTGGAACGACCTGTTAGTTTTATATGCTCATCTTCATCAATGTGTTTTATATCCATTAAAAGAATATCTGTAACATCCATAAGTTTTTTAAATGTTTCAAACCATTTTCCTTCACGAGTAAATGGAGCCCCGGAAGTGTCTATACAAGTATTTACGTTCTTTTCTTTTGCAAGTGTAAAAAGTTCTAATAAAAAATCAAGTTGAACTAAAGGTTCGCCACCGCTTACAGTAAGTCCACCCTTTTTTCCCCAGTAAGAACGGCAGGTTAATGCTTCAGAAAGTACATCGCTTGCTTCCATTAATTTGCCGTTTTTTATATTCCATGTATCAGGATTATGACAGAATAAACATCGCATTGGGCAACCGCTTAAAAAAACAATAAACCTTGAACCAGGTCCGTCTACACAGCCAAAACTTTCAAACTGATGAATATAACCCTGCATAAAAACCTCAAAAAAAATAAAAATATTTCCCTTTGCAAAATACTAAGCAATATTACAAAAAAAAGCAAATTGTAAAAAATAAAAAAAAACGACCGCAACTTTTTTTTTATAAAATTGTCTAACTAAAAAAAATCGGATATTATCAACCGCACAAATAAAAACGTATAAAATCGGAAAGTGGTTTTGCTCATATTCAATCTTTTAAAAAGGTAGTTATGAAAAAAACATCTGTTTTCTTTCTTTTTAATTCTTTTTTGGCATTTTCTTCTATATTATTTTTTGCCTGCCAGGATAATCTTATTGACTCTCCTACATTCCAAACAAAAGGTTCCTATTCAACAGGAAAAGTTTTGCCACCTGAAGACCTTTCTGCAACGCAAGGTGGCTGCAAAAATATTACGCTAACGTGGAAAGCGTCAAAATCTGCTGTAAAATATGAAATCTACAGTTCAGAAACTTCAACTGGCGAATTTACAAAGCGTGGCGAAACTACGGATTCAAATTGTACTTATATTGACAGCGATTTTTCTTCTTCTGATTCAAAAAGATATTACAAAGTTCTTTCTGTAGACCAAAACGAAGAAAAAAGCGAACAGTTCAGTAATACTTGTTTTGGAACAACGCTTGCCTGCCCTATAATTACAAGCGTAAAACAAAGCCCGAACGGCGATTCCATTACGGTAAAATGGTACAAAGGCGTAAACTGCACAACAGAAACATATTTAAACGAAAATCTTATTTACAGGGTAATTCTTTATAATTCAACAGAAACAGAAATTGTAAAAGAAGAAACTATTTCTGCTCTTGATGTTATAAAACCATCTGAAACAGAATGCACTTTTACAGGTCTTAGTGCAAATACAAATTACAAAGTACGCATAGAAGCATATACAAAAGCATTTCAAGATTCAAAAATGACGGAAACAAGCGATGCGTTAGAAACTTCTACTGCACATTCCCTTATTCCGTCTAGCCCAGAAAGTTTTTCTGTTTCAAAAGGAACTTCTGATAAATTTATTACAATTTCGTGGGTTCTTCCAAAATTTACAGAAATTAAAAAATCAGAAGCATACGAAAGCCGCCCGGTTTATTTTAAAGTCTTTAGAAAACTGGAATCAGAAAGTGATTCATCTTACGAAGCATTTATAACTTATCTTGGAACGACAGAATTAAAATCTTCTGAAACCCCTGAATCTAATGCTCTTTATTTTACAAAATCAACAAACTCAGAAACTGGTTTACCAGAAGCAAGCATTTTATACGGTTCTTCTGTAAAAGATAACTTTACCCTTTCTGTAGAATATCCGTCTGAAAGTACAGAAACTAACTTAAATTATCCAAATTACATTCCTGGAACAAAAGTTATTCTTAAAGATTATGCCGTTCAACGCGGAAAAAAATATTCATACCGCATACAGTCATTTACTGATGATACTACCAAAAAGAATACAACTTCCGATGAATCTTTGTGCGACGGCGAAGGACATCTTATAAACAGTGCTATTATTTCGGTTAAAACAGAATACACAAAAGAAAATGAAAATATTAAAGATTTTACCGTTACATTAAACTTTACTTTTGACGACTTTGGCGAAAATTATAACTATGTAATAACTCAAAACTGCCAGACAATGAAAAAGAATGAAGATGGAACAACCGAACAAATAGGCGAAAATGAAACAAAGAATTTTAATTCAAAAACATATTCATCGTTCTTTCCAAAAGTTTTCACCTATACACCACCAGAAGATGAAGATCAGTATTATATTTATTCATATAGCGTTTCTGTTTGCCCTGAAACTTCTAATTCATCAGATATAAGCAAAGCATATTTTACAAAAGAAGCTCCTGGTTCAGTAATTGTAATAAAAGATTCCAGTATGATTCCTAGTGTAGAAGATTTTTCTATAGAAGATGGGTATAAAGATCATTTTAATCTTTCATGGACTTATGACAAAAACTGTCAGTACAAACTAACATGGAAAAATATAGATAAAGACGAAAATGAGGAAGAATGTTTTTATAATCTTACAGAAGAAGATTTAAAAGATGCAGCCGATAAAGAACTTTTTACGTTCAGCCATTCTGCCCAAAGCGGCGATATAAGAAGCCAATATACTCTTACTGCCGATAACGGCTTTACCTCGAATGTAACACTAGAAGGCGAATACAAAACTTTAGGAACTGCAGAACCGTATTTTAATGCAGGTTATACAACTATAAAAGTTTTATGGCCAAAAGTTCAAAAAGCAGAAAGTTATTCTGCAAAATACATTTTTAACGGAACAGAAAAACCAATCGATTCAGAATTAATAAAAGAAGAAGGCGAAAACTATTACTGCGAAATAACAAAACCTTACGGCGAAACAGAAAGCGAAGGAACTACAGAAGAAACTTTAGAAGGAACTGCAGAAGGCACTTCTATTGATAATGCAACTGATGCCTGTATTTCTGGAAAAGACATTCAATTTATTCTAACTGCCACAAGCAAAAAAGATGAAGCAGAATTAGACACAACAACTGCAGAAATTTCAATTTCTACGCTAGGCCCTGCAAATACAAACATAGATATTTCAGGCGACCGGGAAAATATTTATGTTGAATGGAATAAAGTTCCTGGTGCAACCGGTTACCTTATATTCAGAAAAAAATATATTGAATATTATTTTACAGACCAAAACGACAAAGGCGACATATATTATTTTGAACCTTCTAACGATAATTCTGAAAATAAATTTTCTCTTATTGGCTCTGATAACGAGCCTTCTGCAACGTGCCAGGCAATAACAAGCACAAAAGTTATATACAGATTCACAGATAAATATCAAAAAATTTCTGGCGATAATGAAGAAAATTACAAAGACCCTTACAAAATAAATCAGGCACAACTTTCATGGGGCTTACCTTACGGATACACAATTATTCCTGTAAAAAAATCTGATGATTTTGAGTTTAATGATAATCTTGAAATTGTAGCAAAAGATTCTAGTTCTTCTGTTGAATACAGCCAGGCATCCCTTTTAAAAATTGAAAATAAATGTTCAACTTTCGGCTACGGTCTTGATATTACAGCATCTAAGGCAGAAACAAACGATAAAGTAAATATTTTGTGGAAATCGCCTTATAAGTCTTCTACACCAACTCTTTTATATCGTTCTTATAATGCAGAAAATGGCTCGGAATGGACTCAGGCAGAAGATTACAACGGAAATGCTTCAGACACATCTTTGGCAATAAAACCGCAAACTTCATACAAAGCATACGACTATATGATTTATTACAATCTTGAAAACGGTATAGAAATTGACCCATATTACGAAAAGTTTATTTCTGAAAGAACAGATTCCGACGGCGAAAAACAAAACAAGGGCTATATTTTTAGTTTTATGCCGCCATCTGCAATGCACGCAGAAGGATATTCAGAAAAGTTCATTTGGCAAACATTCGGAAGCGGAAGTTTTAGCATTTATGATTCAAACGAAAGAAAAAAAATACCTGACGAAATAAATATTTGTATGTTAAACACAAACAAAGCATACGGCTGGAAAACTATTGCAACTATAAACCCTGCAACGCTTAAAGCAGAAATAAATAGCGAAGACGCTAAAAATAATTACGACCTAAACGTTGAAACTAGCACAGGCTCTATAACGGTAAGCCCATACAGTATAACAAATAATAACGCCACAAACACAGACGGTCTTTTAAAAGTTTTACGCGATGCAAAGCACTACTACAAACTTACAGGAAAAAGAACCAGCGGCGAAACTGAAGTTTACACAGAAAGCGGTTCAGACGGTTCAATTTTTGCATACAGGGAAATAACAGATGAAGAACTGGTTAAGGCTGCAATGCTTACGGTTTCATACGCATTCTACCTTGAAGGCGGAGGAAAAGAAGACCTTTCAAATGTAAGCTCAAAACTTAAATATGAAGGTGGCGTAACATTAAGCAGTAGCACTTCTAGTAATATTTTAGGAAAAGCAACATTTGGTAGCAGAAGTTATATTGCATGGGGTTCTGAAATTGGAAAATACAAAGCAGACGTAACATTCAATGATTTTTCTGCAAAAATGCTAAACCCTTACGGAACTTACACAGCATTTACTAAAGTTTCAATGTCAGACGTTTCAACAAGAACACAAGGTTTATACGACAGTTATCTTGATAAATTTAAAACTACTGATTTTGAAATAAACGTAGCAAATGCAGATTCTTCCATACCATTAGATTATTCAGCAACGTTAAAAGTAACGTGCGAAAGTAACAGTTCTCTTAAAATTACGAAGGAAGACACAACATTGGTAGATACAACCGATGCTGATACTAGAAAAAAATGGTTCCCAATTCAAATATCAGACACCTCTTATCACTTTAAGTCAACTGATTATGGCTGGTGGGAAACAAACTAACTCAAAGGAATAAAAAATGGCACATTCAAAAATCAATATTGTAAAAAAATCTTTAATACTCATTCTTGCTATGTTTCTTTTTTCCTGTTCTGACTTTTTTGAAGGCGATGTTTCCATGAACACAGAAAGCAACAATTCCAGCATTTACGACTTACTTACGCCGGCAGAAAAAATAGAAAAACTTTCAGCCCCTACGGAACTCTTTGTTTCAAAAGCACTTTATCAGGGAAAAATCGAAATAAGATGGTCAAGCGTACCAAATGCAAGTTCATACAAAATTGAACGAGCCGTTGTAAAAGAAAAAAATGCAGACGGAACTTGGGAAATGCCAAAAGAATCGGATTTTGAACTTTTATGCTCTTCAAATATTTATTCAACAGTGTACACAGACACAATTTTACAAAAAGCAACTTACGCAAGCCCGGAAATGGATTACGTTTACTATTACCGCGTTTTTGCACAAAATCTTTATAAAGGTTACACAGAAAGCGACTATTTTCCAGACTATTCTGAACACAAAGTTTACGACGAAAACGGCGAAGACACTGGCATAACAGAAGTTTATGCAGATAAATCAACTTATGGAACGCTTTTAAAACCTGTCACAAAAATAGAAGCATCAAAGGGAACTTCTTCTGATTCAATTACAATAAAATGGAACGAAGTAGAAGACGCATGGCAATACATAATAGAACGCTGCGATAGAGAAAACGGCACATATTCCAAAATAAACCAAAACGAAATTTATGCAAACGAAACAGAATATGTTGACGAAATACCAGAAGCAGACCAGGGAACTGAGTTCTATTACAAAGTCTACGTTGTAAACGGCAATAATCAAAAATCCTGTGAAAGTGCCTGCGGAATGGGCTATTCCTTACAGCCGGGAGCACCATCTGCCCCACAGGATGTTCATGTAGAAAATGGACTTGGCACAAGTTGTAAATCTTTAACTGTAAAATGGAGTGCAGTTTCTGGCGACGACGTTACATATAAACTTTACCGAACAAGTTCAAGCGATTCTTCTTATAAACTTATAAAATCAGGAATTTCTTCTGCAACAACAAGTTACACTGACGAAACTGTAAAATCTGGTCTTTATTATTATTATTTTGTTCAAACAATAAAAACTTCTAGCGAAGGAGATTCTAAAACAGAAGTAAAAAGTTCTTTCAGCGAAACTGGAAAAGATTCTGCAAACCCGGCATACGGATTCCTTTTAAGTGCTCCTTCCTACATTGATATATCAGACGGCTCGGATTCTTTGCATAAAAAAATTACATGGTCACCTGCAATAAACGCACAAAACGAAGCAGAAACTGTAGATTTTACGTACAATATCTACTCATCTTCTTCTAAAAAAGGGAACTTTACAAACATCGTGCAAACTTCAATTACAGGCACAAAAGATTCAAACGGAAATCTTTTTGCAGAAATTACACTTGGCGAAGACAGATTTTTTGCACTTACAACCGTAAACGAAAATGGAACAGACATAGAAAGCGAAAAAAGCGATATTGCATCCCCTGTTCCAGAAGAACCGCAAAATGTTTACGCTACAAAAACGGCTGGTCTTGAAACAATAAAAGCAAAAATCGCTTTAAAAAACGGCACGTTCGACGAGTCTTTATGGACAGTAAACAAAAACGAAGTTTATCCGCTTCTTGTAACCTGGGATTCGCCAACAGGCGGTGCAGACGGCGGTTACGATGTTTACCGTTCAACAAAATCATCTTCTGGCTTTAAAAAAGTAAATACAGACGCAATTACAGATGAATATTTTGTAGACACATTTGCGTCGGCAAAATCTGGAATTATGTATTACTACAAAGTTATTTCCTTAAATAGTCTTGGTCAGGGTAAAAAATCGAATAACCCGGAAGATGATGCAGAACATTCTGCTCGTGGCTACGGAGCAATTTCTTTAAGCCAGTGGTTCCGCGAATACAATAAAGTTGTTCTAAGTTCGCAAAAAAAACTTACGTTAATGCATAAACCAAACGACCTTGATAAAGTCGGTTCAGAAACTGTAAAAGGAACAATAAGCGGAACTTTGGGCTATAATGCAAAAGTTGCAGGTCTTGGTGCAGAAATTACAATGCCGTACACAAACTATGCAGATAACTTTATTTGCGACGATAGTTCAATTGGAATAACGTTTATTTTAAATGGAAACATGGATACAACTTCAAATATGAGTGCAAACGGCAATATGCACGAAACTGTTCAGTGCTATTCAAAAATAATCGATGTTACAGATTCTGCTTCTATCGGTAGTACATTTGAAAACCTTTCTGATACGGCGAAAAATGCAATCATAAAAAAAGCTGATACGCATTATCTTTGCGGAATGTACCCGGGATACTCCGTTTACAATAATCTTGAAATTAAAGGCGGTGCCGCTGGTGGCGGATATTACCTTGTACAAACATACGAACTGGATAGAACTTCTTCTTCTAATGGAACGGTTGTTTTAAGCGAAGGAAAAGTTGACTGGAAAGTTGGAGAAGAAAAATGATGAACAGAAAACTATTATTAACAAATGCTTTTTGCATGATTTTGCTTGCAGTTTGTGCATCCGCAGAACAAAATACAGAACAAAACGATTTAGACTCTTCTGAATATGAAGAATATTTAAAACTTTACAATGAAACTTCGATTTCAAGTCATAAAAAACTTACGCTTATGCATCAAAAAAGCAATCTTTCAAAACTTGGAAAAGAAAAAATTAACGGAAATATAAGCGGAACTTGTGAATACAAAGCAAAAGTACAATTTTTAAAAGGCGTTGTTACAATCGTGTATAAAGATTACTGCGATTTTCCTGGCTGGGTTTTAAACGGCGAAACTGACACAAAAGCAAACATTCATGCAGACGGAAAAATGTACGGCTGTGTAAATGTTTCTGGAAGTAAACCCGGAAAAATCTTTTATGAAAATCTTATAATAAAAAAAGGAACTAGTGCCGGCGGAACTTACGGCGTTCAGTTAGATAAAAAAGAACGAAAAGAAATTGAATATACAATTCTTCCGCAGGAAATAGAAGAATCAATTGATGACATTACAGAAGAAAATATAAAAAAACATTGAAAGTTCACAAACAGAGGTACAATATGAAAAAGAAACTTTTTAGCATTATCGCTTTTATTACAACATTAATTTTTTCGCTTATTTTTGCGTCTTCCTGCTACGAACCTTCGCCATTATACGGAAAATGGGCAGATAACTACGGAAATTACATAACATTCATCTCTGATGGAACTTTCGTTGCAAAAATCTACATTGAACCAACCGACGAAAAAAGCGAAATAAACTATCAGGGCGACTATTCCGTTGTAGATAATGCACTTATTTTTTCTGTTTCAGAAAAAGATGGCGAAAGCGTTTCCGAAAGCATAAACACAGAATGGGATATTCGCGGCTCAATGCTTTATCTTACATGGACAAATGCGTCTGACAACAAAATGTTGAACCTTACGCTGTATCACGTTTCAAAATAAAAAGGTACAAATATGAAAAAAATCTTTTTAATTATCAGCCTTAGTTTTATTTTTCTTCCTGTTTTTTCTACAACTAATGAAAAAGTGCAGAACACTAACGACAATAACGAAAAAAATGTTGAATTAAACGAAAAAACTGGATTTCCTAAAATAAAAGAAAAACCTTTTATAATGTTTAATGAAGGCGTTTGCATTGCACAAGTCACAAGAATTCAAAAAGAAAGCAGCAGAAGTAATTTTGTCTGGAAAAACGATTTTATAGGCGGATTCTTTCAAATTCAAACTAGAAATATGAAACCTGTAAACTCCATTGTACGCACGTCAGTTTTTTATCCTTTTTACAATACGTTTAATGACGTAAGGCAATATGCAAAACAAACTGTTTTATACGCATTTGACCTTTTTGCAGCCCCTATAATCGAAACGGATATGTGGAAATATGTAAACCTTAAATTTGGGGCAGGGCTTCATTATATGTACCAGCTTACAGATGAATATCATATGCATTATCTTGGACCTGGCGTTCTTGCAGGAATTGAACTTCCACTTGAACCACGCTGGACAATTCTTTTAGATGGAACATTTTCGCTTGATTATCCTAACTTTGGAACAAATGCACACGTTCAGCCTTACGACCTTTCATGGCAATACCAGCTGAATCTTGGAGTTCGTTACAGCGTAAAAGGCAAAGGAAAATACGCTTACATAAAGCAATCGCAAAAATCAATAGATAAAGAAATACTAAAAGCACAAAAGAAACAAGAGAAAAAAGAACTTAAAGCACAAAAAAAAGCAGAAAAAGCTCGCTTAAAAAATCTTACTAAAAACGAAAAGATTCTAAACAATTCTTCTGTGCAGGAAAATAAAGATTAATCTGTAAACTTATGTGCCAAAAGAAAACTTATTACTTCAACTACTATAATCATAAAAATATAAACTTTTATACAAAGTTTTGAATTTGAATCTTTACTCAGAATGTTTTTTACACAAAAAGATTCTGAGTTTTTAAGACACAAAAAAATAACAAGGCAATACAAAATTAAAAGAAACAAAGCAATCTGACAAATAGTTAAAATCTCTTTTTCTTCTTCTGTTATTCCAGTTAAAAGTAAAATCGTAGTAAAAAGCGATAAAGAAAAAAGTGAATAAACTGCACAATTCCATACAGACTGTCTGTAACCCTGCTCTCCGGCAAAAATGGAGGCAGTTCCGCTTGCAAAAAGTGCAAACAAGAAAAACGAACACAAAAGAAACCCTGTAAAAACGTAAAAAAGCCCCCAGCCTAAATCTGGTGAGGCAATAAAAAACGCAAAAGAATCAACATTCCTTGTAAAAACAGGAATGGCACAGGCAAGCGTCAGCATAAAAAAAACTATACTCAAAATACGAAAAATTACTTTGTTCATAAAATTATTCTAGCACATTGAGAAACTTTCCGTAACGTGTTAATCTTGTAAAACTATGATTAATGACATTAAAAAATCCATTCTTTCTGGACTTATGATTTTTATAGGCGGAACTGCCTACCTTTCTTGCATTCAACAAAACTTAAAACCTCTTGGAGCATTTTTATTTGCCGCAGGTCTTTATACAATCTGTATGTACGGTTTTAATCTTTATACAGGTAAAGTTGGTTACATTGCAAATAATTTTAAAGATGTAAAATATATTCGCCTTGTGCTTGTTATTCTTATTTTTAATCTTTTAACAACGTACATTTTAGGTCTTATTGCTTCGTACGCATTTCCAAAAATCGTTGAACCGGCAAAAAATATCTACAATCAAAAATTTGAAACCCCGCTTTTAAGGTTATTTATTTCCGGTATTTTTTGTGGTCTTTTAATGTTTCTTTCTGTAGACACATGGAAAAAAGGCAGCAAAATCGGAGTTTTTGTTTACATTCCAGTATTCATTTTATGCGGATTTGACCACTCGATTGCAAACTCATTCTATAATGGTGTTGCAAACGGACTTAATGCATTTACCGTACAAAATCTTTTTGTAACACTTACGGTAATTTTAGGAAACGCAGTCGGCGGAATGATTGTTCCGCTCCTTTCAAAAGAATAAAAAAAGGGCTGCCTTATTTTTTAAGCAGCCCCATAATTACTTTTTACTTAGAACAGTTTTTTAAGTGCGTCTGCTGCGGCACTTTTTACAGCACTTTTTGCAGCCCCTGTAAGCTGCTTGTTTATCTTTGATTTTTGCTCTTCAAGTTGTTTTTGCAAGTTGTTTACAGATTTTATCTGACCATTTAATGTATTAGAAATATCTGTAAAGGCAGAAATCTGTTCTGTTGCAATTCCAGTTTTTTCTGAAATCATTTTTGTAACATTATTCTTAGCGTCCGACGCAATTGAATTAAGTTCCAAAGAAAGTGCGGCTGTTACCGGCTGACTAAGTTGTTTTGCAAGTTTTTCAACATTTGTAAGTTCAACGCTCATTCCGTTTTCTTTACTGTAAAGAACATTAAAACCAACTGTAAGATTTTTTATTCCGCTCATTGCCTTACCGTAAAGTTCGCTTACTTTTTCAGGTGAAAATTCCATTCCTTTCATTTCAGAAATGCTTAAATCTAACGTTCCGCCAACAGTAAAACTTCCGTTGTTATCACAAGTTAAGAGTGCATTAATATTTCCTAAAGAATTAAAAGAAAATACTTTTGCGTCGGCATTTACCGGGTATCCTTTTCCACTGTAATCCGCACTGATAAGCGGTGCATTAGAAGAACTGCGGGCATCAACCGTTACTTTAACTTTATTAGGCTTTCCTGTAACTTTAAAATCCGCATTAATTAAAGCAGGTTTTCCGCACATATCCTGGTTGCTTGAAACATCTTGTGCAGTCCCCTTAAAAAGAAGTTCATTAGATTTATATTCATAACCAGAAGCCACAATATTTTCTATCATAAGTTTTGGAACAGTATCTTTTTTATAGTAAACAGTTCTTCCGCTTGAACGTGTATGGCTTGTTTTTGCTTTTTTAGTTTTCTTTTCTTGCAAAGATGAATCTGTAGATTTTTCACTAGAAGTAGCGTTTCCTTTTGCAGAAAGAGCCGCATTCATAGCTTTTTCTGCATATGGATAAAACTTTCCTGTTTTTTCTAAAAGAACACTGCGAACTGCTTCTGTAAGAATATTTTTTATACCATCAGAAGAAAAAAGAGATTTCATTTCTGCAATTTTTGAATCTACAAGTTTAGTGTCCTGTTTTACAGCATCCTGTAGTTTTTTTGAATATCCAGAAACGGCTGTTGAATCCGTTTTTATTTCTGTTGCAGTTACCGAAACTTTTTTCTTTAACGAATTTGCTTCGGTCATTGCGTTTTCAATATCGCTCAATGCTTTTTTAAGAGTTGAAGCATTTGTTATATTTCCCCAGTTAGTTTTACTAAGAGAGTTCACGCTGTTTGTAAGGCTTGTAACAGATTTTTGATATTCAGACGGAACAGACTGCCACTTTGTAACTTTTGCCTTAACATCTTCTGCAATGGAAGTGGCAACCTGCGGCGAAGTAAGTTCATTCTGAATGCCAGAAAGCATTTTTTCTGGGTCATAATTTTCAAACATCTTTTCAAGACTTTGTGCAACATCATTTTTTATGCTTTCTGATGATTTTAAAGTTTCTTTTTGAACTGCTTTTTCTTCTGCAGATTTTTTTACATGCAAAAGTTCGCCGGATTTTTCTCTTTCTGTATCAAGGGCAACACCTGAAACTTCTATATTTTTAGCATGAAATTTTCCACGGAGCAAATCTGTAAGATTAAAAGAAACGTCGATTTTATCTATTTCAAAAAGATTTTTCATAGGAGAATCGGCATTTGCCTGCTGTAAACCGTCAATCTCTAAAGAGGCAGAAAAAATCTTTAAATCAACTTTTTGAATATCGGTTTTTGCACCAAATATTCCCTGCATTGCACTTCTTATTCCATATGAAAGCACGGTATTTTTAAAAAGAGTTACAGAAATTCCGATTGCACAAAGAAGAACAACTACCGCCAAAAGTGGAACAAGTTTTATTGCTCCTTTTTGCTTTTTTACATCAAGTGCAATTTTTTTACAGCGGATAAAATCGTCTTTTAAAATCATTGCATTACGATTAAAAACAAGTATTTCCCTGCCCTTTTTATCCGTAGAAAGTTCAAACTTTTCCTGTATGTATTTTTTGTCTGCATCAATGTAAATCTTTTTTAAAACTTTTTTTGCAAATGCATCTTTTGTAAACTTTTTCTTAAAAAAGCCTGGTAGTTTTTTTGCTTTAACTAATTTTTCAGTTTTAGCCTTTTTTACCGTTTTTGTATTTTTTGTATTTTTTGCCATATAGAACTCTCCTCTAAATTAACTCTGCTGCTTTTGAAGCAATTTTTCCAATCACTGGAATGTGATAAATTGTTTTTAATACTTTTGAATCATTAAATGCTGGTGCAATGTGCTTTCGCCATAATTTTATAAAAATATACATTACGATATAAAATGGAATGTACATTAAAAGACCAAAAACAAGCGAACCTGCTACAATCGTATTATTAAACTTTGCAAAACCAACAAACGGAACGTCTAACGCCCATGCATAAAAGTTTTCAAGAGGGGCAAAATTAAGAACTGCCCAGCCGATTTTATCAAAAACAGGATCCAAAAGATAAGCAAAAAGCGTTCCAATAAGAATCATAATGTAATAGCCACACTTGTTTATCCGCACAAATGCAAAGAAAATAAACAGCATGTACCATAAAAGATTATTTTTTGGCATAAACCCTAAAATTAAACCAATGCAAAAAGAATTTGCAATCTGAGAAGGCTTTGAATTTGAATTGAGAGCCTTTAAAAAACTAATCAGATATGAAAGCATTATTTAAAACTCCTGTAACGTCTATTTTATAAATTATAGCACATCTTTAAAAGTTTAATCAGAAATTTGAATTTTGATTGGGCAGTGGTCACTTCCTGTAACATCAGAAAGAATTGTTGAAGAAACAACTGTATCTTCATATTTTTTATTTACACACCAGTAATCAATGCGCCACCCGATATTCTTTTCGCGTGCGTGAAAGCGATAACTCCACCATGTATATTGTTTTTCCTGTTTATTGAATTTTCTAAAAGTATCAACATAACCAGCATTTAAAAACGAAGTAAACCATTCGCGTTCTTCTGGAAGGTACCCCGGATTCTTTTCGTTACTTTTTGGGTTTGCAAGGTCAATGCTTGTATGTGCAACATTATAATCGCCGCCAAGAACAACATTAAAACCCAAAGAAACAAGTTCATCGCATTTTTTTAAAATTGCATCATTAAATGCAAGTTTATAGTCAAGGCGGGCACCTGCTTCCTGACTGTTTGGAAAATACGCACTTATTACCGCAATCTTTCCAAACTTTGCAATTGTAACTCGTCCTTCATCATCAAAACGTTCATCGCCTAAGTTTTCAACTGAATCCGGCTTTTTTTTACTATAAATTAAAGTTCCACTGTAACCTGCTTTTTTTGCACTGCTAAACGCAGAATAATACCTTGTGCATTCATCAAAAAGAGTCATACCACTGGAATTATCGGAAAGGGCTGCTACAGAATCTTTACCATAAGGCGGACGAATAAGATTTTCTGAAAGTTGTGCAGGATTTGCTTTTGTTTCCTGTATACACACAACATCCGCATCGCAAGTAGAAAGCCAATTAAGAAATCCTTTTTTTTCTACAGCACGAAGCCCGTTTACATTCCATGAAATAATATTCATATTGTCCCCTTTTTTTTATTTCTATGAGTCCCTATGTTAGCAGAAAACAGTGTGTTTTAAAACACTGTTTGTTACGTTTTAAAACACTGTTACGTTTTTATATTTTATATTTTGTAAGAAGATCTTTTAATTTTATGCTTGAGATTTCGCCATAATTTCTTTTTATTATATCTTCTATTATAAGTGCCGTTCCTTCATAGCCAAAAAGACTTGAATCTATGCACAGATGGTAGTTATTGCTGGACTTCCAGTCGCTTTCTGTAAAGTGCATATAAAATTCTGCAGTGTTTTTATCCTGCTTTTTAATTTTTTTTTGAGCATCACGCTTTGTAAGATTATATTTTTCGCTTATGTAAGTTATTCTGTGTTCCATATCTGCTGTAATAAGAATATGCAACGCATTTTCATCATCTTTTAAAATATAATTTGAACAGTGACCTGTGATTATGCAATTTTCTTTTGCTGCAAGATTTTTTATAACTCTTTCCTGTGCATCATAAAGTTTTCTGTAACTTTTTGAATGGAATTCTTCCTGAATATAATTATTGTAAATAAAAGCTTCGGCTGTGCTTCGGTATAAAACTTCGTTGTGGTCAGAAACAAACTTTTCTGTAAATCCGCCTTCTTTTGCAATAAGACCAATAAGATTTTTGTCGTACACAGAAAGACCTAGTTTTACGCCTAATATTTTTGCAATAACCCTGCCACCACTTCCAGACTCTGAAGTTACAGTGATTATAATTCGTTTATCTTTATTAATTTTGAATTTTGGTTCAACAACAAGTTCTGTTTCGTTTTTAAAAACGTAATTTGTAAAATCCAGTCTTTTTGTAAAAATATGAGATAGAGGACCTACTAAAACAACAATAATAATAGTTCCTTCCCTAACAGATTCAAGACGACCTAACAGCAAAAATGAAAGAAGAATAGCGATTGCCGCCATAATAAAATCAAATAAAATCTTTATTATAGAAAATTCTTTTTTTGAAATATCCGAAACCGATTTTACAAATGCTTCGGTAGAAAGCATTACAACATCCGCTACAACCTGAAAACTAACGCCCAACGCCCTGAACACACAACCTGAAATACTTAAAAAAAGAGCCGCTGCGTATGTTTCTACCTTTATGAAAGAAACAATATTCATTGCCCCGTCAATAAAAACAGAAAAAAGGAGTGTTACTGGAAGTTGCAAAAATTGATATTTTGGAAACTTTTTACCCAAAATAAGCACTTGAATAATAAGAAGAAGCAGATTGAATAAAAAAGTACACGTTCCAAAAGAAAGCGGTAACGCTGTCCCTTCGCATTTTAGGCTTATAACATACGGAATGCACGATGTTGGTCCTGTTCCAAGGTTTGAATGTGTAAAAAGTGCAATTCCGGTTGCATTCAAACAAAGTCCTAAAAGAAAAAATATATAGCGTTTAAAAAGTTCATGTCCATTACGTTCGTGCATAAAAACAGTATAACGCATAAAAATTAAAATAGTATATTTAACTGTAATCAAAATAGTTTTTTTGTGAATTCTTTTGTTTAAAACAGTTTTTACATACGTTGTAAAACCGTGCTAAAAGTTATAAAATCAAAAAAAATATCACCTTAAAAGTTGGTTTTATATGCAGAAATTGTTGTCTCAACTGCTTCCGTCGATTAGTCACAAGGCTTTAGCAGCAGACGGTATAACAGAAATTAAAGATTCGGAAATTCAAAACATAAGCGTTTCATCTCTTGTTTTTGATTCAAGACAAGTTACAAAAGGTTCCCTTTATTTTGCTCTTCCGGGAACTCATTCAAACGGAAACGATTTTATTCCACAGGCAATTGAAAACGGTGCAAATGTAATTGTTTATCAAGATGAACTTTCAGAGGAAACAAAAAAGAAAGCCGCACTTCTTATTGCAAAACGCCACATTCAAAATACGATTGGCAAAAACGACAAAGGCGAAAAAATAAATGATGACTGTGCTTCTCTTTTAGTTCCGGCTTTTATAAAAGTTCCTTCAAGCCGTTTTGCAATGTCGCCGATTTCAGATGCATTTTACGATTACCCTTCAAAAAAACTTATAGTAATCGGCGTTACAGGAACAGAAGGAAAATCTTCTACAGTTTCGTTTGTATGGCAGCTTTTACGATTATGCGGCAAAAAAGCCGGTTTTATTTCTACTGTTGAATATTCTTTTGGCGGTGAAGCACTTCCTAACCCTCAGCACCAGACAACACCAGAAGCCCCGATTATTCATCATCATTTAAACGAAATGCTTTTAAACGGCTGCGAATATGCAGTTGTAGAATCTTCTTCGCATGGACTTTCTACACAATTAAACAGACTTGGAAATGTTCTTTTTGACTGTGGAATATTTATGAATGTAACACTTGAACATTTGGAATTCCATAAAAACTTTGAAACATACCGAAACGACAAGGCAAACCTTTTTCGCTCTTTAGATAAGCACGATCACATAAAAATGATTGCCGGCGTAAAAACAAAAGTTCCTTCCATTGGTATTGTAAACCTTGAAGACCCTAGTGCAGACTTTTTTATAAATTCAACAAAAAAACAAATCTACGGTTTTACTTCAGAAGGAAAAGCAGGTAAAACAGCAGCAGAAACTGGTTCAAACGCAGAACCGCTTCCAAAAATTCCTGAAAACCTTCGCTATATGAAAGCAGAAAATATTGCAAGTGCACGCTACGGTCTTGATTTTACAATCAATGCAGACGGCGAAAACGCATTATTCCCAGAAAACTTTGATTCTGTTCTTCCGCGTGAACATAAACGCATTCAAGTGCAGGCAAAGATTCCTGGTGCATTCAACGCTTATAACATAATGGCGTCAATTATTGCAGTGTCTTCTGTAACAGGAAAATCTTTTTCAGAAATTGCTTCGTATGTACCACAGTTAAAAGCAATAAAAGGCAGAATGACCCTTATAGAAAAAGGTCAGCCTTTTGAACTTATTGTTGACTACGCACATACACCTAGTTCGTTTGAAACAATATTCCCTCCTATAAAAAAACGCTGTACAGGTAGAATTTTCTCTCTATTTGGAAGTGGCGGCGAACGCGACCTTACAAAAAGGCCGCTTCAAGGTGAAATTGCAGCCCGATTCTGCGATTTTGTAATTCTTACCGATGAAGACCCTCGCGGCGAAGACCCTGTTAAACTTTTAAACGACATTGCCATAGGGGCTAAAAAGCAGGGAATGAAAGAAAACGAAAATCTTTTTATAATTCCAGACCGCAAAAAAGCAATAAGGTTTGCTCTTTCTAAGGCTCAAAAAGGAGATATTGTTCTTCTTCTTGGAAAAAGCCATGAAAACTCAATAATTTATAAAGATTTTACTATGCCTTATGATGAAATAAGCGAAGCAGAAAAAGCACTTTCTGAATTAGGCTACAGCAAAAACCTATAAAACTATTTTTTAAATGGAGAAAATAGAAAAATGAATATAGCATTAATCTACGGTGGAAAAAGCGGAGAACACGAGATTTCTCTTATTTCGGCAGCATCGGTTGCTCGTGGTTTAACCCTATTAAATAACACAGAAAAAGAAAACACGATTACTTTAATTGCAATTACAAAAGATGGTCGTTGGTATCTTCAAAATCAGGATGAACTTAACCGCATTCTAAAAGACAATGACGCATCTTTTAAGATTTTGGAAGATAAAGAAAACGAAATTCAAATAATTCCAGGAAAAGCTCAGGACGCATTTTGCACAAAAAGCAAAAACTTAAAAATTGATGTAATTTTCCCGGTTCTACACGGAACATACGGCGAAGATGGCACAATTCAAGGTCTTTTGGATATGATAAACATTCCTTATGTAGGCTGCACTACAATGGCAAGTGCTCTTACAATGGATAAGGAAAAAACAAAACAAGTTTTAGAAGCATCACAAATTCCAGTAGTTCCATATATTTGCATAAAAAGATGCGATTTAAACTCAAGTCAGCGTTATGACGAAATATTTGAACGCTGCATACAGACTTTGGGCTTTCCGTTATTTGTAAAACCTTGTTGTGCAGGCTCTTCAAACGGAGCATCTAAAGCAACTAATAAAAAAGAATTTTCATACAGTCTTATGGAAGCATTTACATGGGACGACAAAGTTGTTGTAGAAAAAGCAGTTAATGCACGCGAAATAGAATGTTCCGTTACAGGAAATTCAACAACAGAGAACATGGAAAACGAAGCAGAAATTGTGCGTGCATATATTCCTGGCGAAATTCTTCCTACACATACTTTTTACGATTTTGACGCAAAATATAACGACCCGGATGGTGCAAAACTAAAAATTCCGGCAGACCTTTCGCCAGACCTTATAGAAACAATTCGTTCAACTGCAGTAAAAGCATACAAGGCGTTAGACTGTTCAGGATTAAGCCGCGTAGACTTTTTTATTGATAAAGACGATGGAAAATTATACTTAAATGAAGTTAATACACTTCCTGGTTTTACAAAAATCAGTATGTTTCCAAAAATGTGCGAAAAAGCAGGTCTTTCTTTTGAAAACTTAATAAAACTTCTTCTTGATGAAGCAATTTTAAGACACAAAGCAAAAGAAAATCTTACAACTTCAAGGTAAAGGCAGTAAAAAATGTATACTTACAAACCAGGATGCACATTTAATACTCTTTCGGATATTAAAGACAAAAAAATCACGGTAATGGGCTTAGGTCTTAATGGCGGTGGCGAAGCGTGCGTAAAGTTTTTTCTTAAACACGGTGCTTATGTTATTGCAACCGATATGAAAACAAAAGAACAGCTTGAGCCAACCATTCAAAGCATTCAAAACGATAAAACAGTAGACACAACTCGTCTTACTTATCATCTTGGATGCCACTTGGAAGAAGATTTTAAAAATGCCGACTGCGTAATAAAAAATCCTGGTGTAAAAATTGAAGGAAATAAATATTTAGCTCTTGCTAAAAATATTGAAACAGACATTTCTATTTTTCTTCATTTTACAAAAGCACCAATTATTGCCGTTACTGGTAGCAAAGGAAAATCTTCTACCGTAAGTGCACTTCATTTTGGCTTAAACAAAGCAGGTTTTGAAAGTTTTCTTGGTGGAAACATTACGGTAAGCCCGCTTACATTTCTTGAAAAAACAACTGAAAAAACGCCGGTAGTTTTAGAACTTTCTTCATGGCAACTTGCAGACCTTCGCGGAAGAAAAGCATTAAAACCAAAAATCAGCATTATTACAAAAATCGTTCCTGATCATCAGAATTGGTATAACGGGATGGAAAGTTATGTTAATGATAAAAAACTTATTTATGCTGACCAGACATCAGGCGACTATTCAATTTTTGATATGGATGAAGATGAAGAAGGAACTGGGCCTTGTAATGGCGGAACTTGGGGAAATCTTTTTGCTTCAGAAACGAACGGAACTGTTTTAAGATATTCAAAAAAAGAACTTCCAAAAGGCGTTTACGGTATTTTTCAAACAAAAGATGAAAATGGTTCTTTCTGTGCAAAAGCACTTCTTTATGGAATGGAAAAACCTGAAATAATTCTTAAAAATCTTATTGTTCTAGGTGAACATATGAAAACGAATGCTGCAAATGCCGCTTTAGTCCTTTATCTTATGGGTGTCAGTGCAGAAAATTGTATTAAGATAATGAGTGAATGGCCGGGACTTAATCACAGACTTCAGTTTTTTTATGAATACAAAAACGAAAATGGAGCAAAATTTCTTTTTTATAATGATAGTTGTGCAACTGTTCCAGAAGCAGCGGCAGCCGCAAGCCAGTCTTTTGAAAAACCTGTTTACCTTTTAACTGGTGGAACGGACAAAGGGCTTTCGCTTACGCCTCTTGTAGAAACTCTTTCTAAAAAAGATGCAAAAACGATTCCTGTAAAGTCCCTTTACCTTTTAGACGGCTCTGCTACAGAAAAAATGCTTCCTGAATTAAATAAAAATAACGTAAATTATGCAGGTCCTTTTAAAAGTCTTAATGAATTGCTTTTAAGCCTTAAAAATGAACTTTCACTCTGCCCGGCTGGAGAGTTTCCAGTAGTTTTTAGCCCTGGAGCCACAAGCTTTGGTATGTTTAAAAACGAGTTTGACCGCGGAAACACTTTTATAAAAAGCGTAAAAGAGATTTTTAAACAGGCTTAAGGTATAAAGCATAAAATTCGAGTTTTTTTGCAATAACATGTGAAATTTTGTAAAAAGATAAAAATGTGTTATAGTCTTCGCATGCAAAAAAAATATGTACTTAATCTTTTTATACTTTTTGCCTTTGTGCTTACAAATGCTTTTTCTTTTTCAAAAAAGAAAGACGTTGAACCAAAAGAACCAGAACTTCTTTACGTTTTTAAAAAAGCATATCCCACCGTTAAATTTAATAGCGAATACGATAGCGAAAAAAAAGATTTTAAAATCACAGTTTTGGTAAAAGACGGTGAAAAAATAAAACAAACAGAACTTTATTGGTGCGAAAGTCGTTTTCTTCCTGAAAACTCTCTTAAAAACAAAGAAAACTACAGAAAAATGCTTTATAAATACCAAAAAGAAGCAAAAGACCCGTCAACTTTTACTCAAGAAGAAATAGAAAAAATCAAAACTTTTACCTCTAAAGAAAACCGTTCAAATGGTGCAATCGACCCGCCGTTTCTTTTTAATGCAATATATGATTGTGAAACAAGGGCCGCAACTGAAAGTCACATAGTAAAAGTTCCGTTTTTAACTAAATCAGTGAATGTTCACGAAAAAATTGCAGAGCCCTTAAAACGAATAAGTAAAAAAATAATGGCTCTTCCACGAGATGCAAAAATGGAAAAGTTTCTTTCAACTCTTACAAGAACCGATGGTTTTGCATGGCGAACCGTTCGCGACACTCAATCAAGGTCTTACCACAGCATTGGGCTTGCAATAGATGTTCTTCCAAAAGGCTATTACCAGAAAATCATTTATTGGTCATGGCAAAAACAACTTCGCCCAAACGACTGGTTTATGACTCCGTTAGAAAAACGCTGGAGTCCGCCACAAAAAGTAATCGATATTTTTAATGATGAAGGCTTTATATGGGGCGGAACATGGGCAGTTTGGGACAACATGCATTTTGAATATCACCCGGAATTACTGATTTTTTCTGAAATGGACTAAATGCAAATTGTAAAGCTGCTGTAAGCGTTTTTTGGAAATTTATTTTGCCACCTGTTTTGCAATTTCAAGCGTTTTTGTAATCGTGTTTTCCCAATTAAACTTAGCCGAATGTTCAAGGCCTCTTTTTATAAGGCTTTCTTTAAGTTTTTTATCTACAACAAGTTTTTCTAAAGTATTTGCAATATCCAAAATATTGTCAGAATCAAAAAAGAGTGCCGCGTCCCCTGCAATTTCAGGCAGTGCAGAAGAATTTGAACAGGCAACAGGAACGCCAGTTGCCATCGCTTCTAAAATAGGAAGCCCCACTCCTTCACTCACTGACGGAAAAATAAGTGCTTCACTACCAGCATAAAGTTGAGGAAAACTTTCATGCGGAAAATAACCGGTAAGAAAAATATCAGATGCGTATTCCGACATAAAAGCCACTTTATGCACTTCCGAAGAAAACACGCCATCACTACCTGCAAGCACAAGCCTGTGCGGAAGTCCAGTTTTCTTTTTAAAAAGAGAAAACGCTTTTATAAGTTCAATATGCTTTTTTTCTGGTCCTGAAAGTCGTGAACCGTAAATAAAATATGGTCTTTTTATTGCAAAAGGTTTTATATCAACAATATCTTCATCTAAATCAATCTGCGGAAAAAACAGTTTATGATCAAGACCGTTGTATACAACTTCAATTTTGTCACCGTCAACACCATGATGAACCAAATCGTCACGAATAAAACGACTTGCCGCAATAATCTTTTGAACTTTAAAAAGTCCTCTTTTTATCTGTAGTTTTTGAATCCAGTCTTTTTTTCCTTCTACAACATTAGAAAGAACTGTGTTTACAACGGCAATTCCAGGTGTTTTAAAATTAACAGGAAGCACTTTTTCTGGTGCTTCATAAAAAACAACATCAAATTTTCGATTAGCAATAAATTTAGCCGACGAAGTAAAATGCCACAAACGTTCAGAACTTAAAGAATCTCCAGCCGAAACAGCAGTAAAAGGAATATCCTTTCCTGAATTATATGTAAATCTATCAAGTTCTGGACCAAAAAGTTCAATTTCAAACTCTTTTGATTCAGGAAGATTTGTAATAAACGAAAGAAGATACGTTCCCAAGCCAGATCTAGCATGGTCGCAACCAAAGGTGTCTATACCAATTTTCATAATTTTGGCATTGTAGCACAAAACAAGTTTCTATGCTATATTTGAAAAATGAGCGAAAATACTGCGTTTAGTCTTCTTTCAGAAGAACTTTTGCAAAACTTAAAAACATTAAATATTCTTGAACCAACAAAAGTTCAGCAAAAAGTTATTCCACTTATTCAACAGAAAAATAATCTTATCTTTCAATCTGAAACTGGAACAGGAAAAACTTTTGCATATCTTCTTCCCCTTTTACAAAAAATTACTGAAAATACAACACAAAATCCTTGTGAAAAAACTGTAAAAGTTATTGTTTGTGCACCAACTTTTGAACTTGCTTCGCAGATAAAAAGTGCCGTACAAAGCGTTTCACAAGTTAAAACTGCACTTTTAATTGGCGGTGCTCCCATAAAAAGACAGACAGAACTTTTAAAAGAAAAACCTGAAATTGTAATTGGTACTCCTGCCCGCCTTGTTGAATTAATTCATCTAAAAAAGTTAAAAGTTCAGCATGTAGAATCAATTGTTTTTGATGAAGCAGACCGTCTTGTAAAAAAAGAACTTATAGACGAAACACAAGAATTAAAGAATCTTATGCCAAAAGATGTGCAGATAATTGCCTGTACGGCGACAATCGATGGAAATACAAAAAGATTTTTTTCTGGTGCAAAAATAGAAATTCTTCCAGAAGAAGATGTTCTTAAGAAAAATATTTCGCACTGGGCTTTTTACGCAGAATCAAGGGATAAAATTGATACGCTAAGAAAACTGCTTTTAGCATTAAATCCAGAAAAAGCACTTGTATTTTCCAGTCGTGCAGACCAAATAGAAAATATTTATTCAAAATTAAAATATAAAAAAATTGATTGCTCTGCTCTTTATGCAAAAGCTGATAAACAGGAACGAAAAGCCGCAATCGATCGTTTTAGAAGCGGAAAATGCCGCATTCTTATAACAAGCGATTTAGGTTCCAGAGGTCTTGATATAAACGGAATAACGCACGTAATTCAAATGGATTTACCTTCTGATTCTGATTTTTTTATTCACAGAGCCGGACGCACCGCCCGAGCTGGAAAAAAGGGAATAAATATTCTTATTGGCGATGAATATGAACTTCGCTCTTTTAGTAATCTTGAAAAAAAACTTGGAATAAAAGTGTATCCTAAAGAAATCCGTAATGGCAAAATTCAAGAACCAGAATTGTAATGCAAAAATATTGCTATTCATTGAAAAAGCAAATTCTTTTCGATATACTTTAAAGATACAATTGAGCATACACGGAGTTTTTTTGTGTTTTTAAAAAGTTTGGACATATTTGGCTTTAAATCGTTTGCAGATAGAACTCATATTGATTTTGCAGATGGAATTACCGCTCTTTTAGGACCGAATGGTTGCGGAAAAAGTAATGTTGTTGATGCAATAAAATGGGTTCTTGCCGAAAACAAAACAAAAAATCTGCGTGCACAAGAAAAAACTGATGTAATCTTTAACGGAACTGAACGCAGAGCAGCCTTAAACGTTGCCGAAGTTACACTTACAATGAGCAATGAAAAAGGTCTTCTTCCGTTAGATGAATCTGAAATTGCAATAAAAAGACGACTTTATAGAAGTGGCGAACAGGAATATTTTATTAACGGTAGACCAGCATCTTCTAGAGATATTGTAAAACTTTTTATGGATACCGGCGTTGGAAAATCTTCCTATTCAATTATGGAACAGGGACAGGTTAGCCAAATTCTTTCTTCTAAACCTGAAGACCGCCGCTATATTTTTGAAGAAGCCGCCGGAATAAGCCGTTCAAAAGCAGAATGTGCAATTGCAGAACGCGAACTTGAACAAACCCGACAGAATATGGTTCAAATTGAAATGGCTATGGCAGAAATTAAAAGGTCTTACGACACTTTAAAAGTTCAAGCCGAAAAAACTTCAAAATATCGGGAATTAAAAGATACCATTTTTACACTTGAATTAGATATTTCACTTTTAAAACTCCGTTCGTTTATTACAGACAAAGACAGACATGAAAAAGAACTTGTTGAAATTAAAAACCGAAGAGATGAAGTTCGCCGCGAAATAGAAGAAATTAACAATACAATTTCTGAAAATATGGATAAAGTTAAGGAAATGCAGGAGCAGGTTTATGCTATGCAGTCTGAACTTATCGGAATCGGAAAAGAAAAAAACGGTAAGCTTGCTATGGAAAAGCAGCTTACAAGCCAGGCTCGTGGAATAAAAGAAAAAATCGCAACTCTTGAAGTTAGGATTGCCTCTGTGCAGGAAAATATTTCTAGTCTTCAGGAAGAAATTGACGAGCAGGAAGCAGAACTTCACCAAAAAGAAAAGAAAATTGCCGAAGTAGAAAAAAATATTTCTGACTTTGAAGAAAATATTACGACTGCAGGAACGCAAATAACAGAAAACAACCGTAAAGCAGACGAAAACCGCAAACAAATTACAGAATTAGAACAAAATCACAAAGAAATACAAAAGCAGCTTACTCAAATTACAGAAGACATTGTTGGGCTTCTTGACTCAAAACTTAAAGATGCTGGTTTTTCAGAAAAAGCACTTTCTGAAACAAAAGAAAAGCTTGAAACTTTAATTGAAAAATTCAAGATTTTTAACGAAGGACGAAAAAACGTATATTCAGATTTTGCAAAAGCATCTCATTCTTTAGAAGATTCTATTGAAACGGTAAAAAATGCCGCAGAAGATTTTGAAAAATCAAAAGAAATGCTTGATGAAATCTCTTGTGCATTAAGCGAATACGAAAACGCTTCTCCGGCTTTTATAACAGAATTCCTTTCTCCAGAAGGAATTATGACAAAAAAGCGTGAATTAGATAAAAAAAATCAAGAAAATAACGAAAAAATCGAACTTCTTAACAAAGAAATTGATGAACTTAGAAATGTAAATTCTGATCTTTCTTTAAAAATTGATGAATACAAAGAAACCTGCAGCAAATTGCGATTGAACAAAGTCCAGATGGAAACACAGATTCAGGCTGCAATGCAGCAGGCAAGCATTTTAAGAAGAAACCTTGTATCCGAACAAAATACGCTACGCACTGCAAACGAAGAACTTGAATCAGAAAATAGAAAAGCAGAAGATTTTGATGAGCAGATTGCAGAAATTCAGGAAGAACTTGCTGAACTTGAACACAAAGGAACGAATCTTGCAGAAAGATTAAAAGACCTTGATTCTAAAATTGCGGAAAATAATTCAAACGTTACAGGAAAAAAGGACACTCTTTTAAAAAAGCAGGAAGAACAAAATCGCTGTCAGGCACAATACGAACGCCTTACGCTTTCTTTAAATTCTTCTGATACAGAAATTAAAAACCTTAAACAGAACTTTCAGGAGCAGCATTCCCGCGACTTAATGGAATTTGAAGAAAAAATGTTCAAAATTACAAAATCTTCACAAGAGTTACGCGAACAGCTCTCTTTAAAAAAAGAAGAATTACGTTCTTGCGGTCAGGTAAACCTTATGGCCGTTGAAGAATTTGCAGAAGTAAAAGATCGTTACGAAAAACAAAAAATAAATTACGATGATACACAAAAATCTTTGGACAACCTTATCCGAGTAAGCGAAGAAATAAAATCAAAATCTTCTGAAATGTTCCTTGAAACTTACAACAAAATTAAAAAAAATTTTCATAATATGTTCAGAAGACTTTTTAACGGAGGAAGAGCCGAACTTCGCCTTGAAGATCCGCAAAATATTTTAACTTCCGGAATTGAAATTCTTGCTCAACCGCCGGGAAAAAAGCTTGAAAGTATTGCACTCCTTTCCGGTGGCGAAAAAACAATGACGGCAGTCGCACTTTTGTTTGCGACTTATCAGGTTAGACCTAGTCCGTTCTGTCTTTTAGACGAAATTGACGCCGCCCTTGATGATAAAAACGTTTCTAGTTTTGTTACTACTCTTGAAGCATTTGCAAATGTTTCGCAGTACATTGTAATTACTCATAATAAAAAAACAGTTATGGGTGCAAGCACAATGCTTGGTATTACAATGGAAGAATCTGGTGTAAGTAAAATTATTGCTCTTCGCCTTGATGAAGACATAAAAATAGGTGCTCCAATTGAACCAATTGATGATGGCTTTGAAGAAGAAGACGTTCAGCCGGAAGTTAACGTTTTTGTTCCGCCACGTCCACCGAAAAGAATTTACAATCCTGATGGTTCGGTTACAGACCCAGAAATAATTCGCGTACACAAAGAACGGGAAGAAAAAGCCGCTGAAGAACGCCGAAAAGCAAAAGAAGAAAAGCTTAAAGCACTTTCAGAAGAGTCTTTGCAAAATGAAAAAAATACTGATTCCACTTTAGGAGAAAACAATTAATGATTGATTTTCAAGTTTTTTTTTCAAAAATTAAAAATCTCCTCATAAAAATCCAGGATTTTATTCAGGAAAATACAAAAAAAACTCTGATAATCTGTTGTGCTTTAATTTTAATTCTTTTGTGTGCTGTAATAATTTTGTGTGTAAGTGCAAAAAACGACGGAAAAGCAAAAACTAAAACCCCTCAAACCCTTATTTTAAAAGATGAACCGTTAATTCCGCCTGCTCCGTCAAGCCCAAAAGGATATATAACAAATAGAAAAACGCAAAAAAACTGGTCAAATGAAGAAATAAAAAAATGGTTTACGCTTCCAGATGAAAACGAAATACAAAAACTTTCAGAAGCAAACGACAAAATAATTTCTGATATTACAGGAGCAGCACAATGAAAAACTTAAAATGCAAAACATTTGTTTTTTTTCTCATTCTTTCTATAACACTGTTTTCTTGTGCCTCAAAACCAAAAATTAACGAAGATACTTTGCCGGAATCCTCCCCTGATTCTTTAGAACAGGAAAACGATTTTACCGAAAACGATTCAAACGAAACAGAAATCGATTCTGAAGATAATTCTGAAAATAACTCTGAAAATGATTCAATTGATGAAACTTCTGATGATGAAAACGCAACTATTGATAAAGAAAATAATGAAGATGAAGATACAGAAGAAATTTTTGAAGAACCTTTAACCGATGAGCAAAATCCACCGCTAAGCGAAGTCCCTGACCTTATCGAAAATGACAACGAAGATACTTTGCCTGAAACAGAAACAAAAATCCTTGAACCTGTAGAAATTTCAAAAGAAGAAATTCAAGCAGAAGATAAAAACGAAAATGAATCAGTAGAAAATACAGAAAATGCAAATTCAAGCGAAAATATTCAAAATGAAAAAGAATCTGCCCTTTTAAATACAGAAAAAGATGATTCTACAGAGGATGACACATTACAAAATTCAGAAAATGAAGATAATTCCAATGACGAAGCAGAAGAATCCAGCGAAACTTTAGCAGAAGATAATACAGAAAACGAAAACGAAGAGCAGGAAAATCAAAAAATCGTGCCATCACGTTCTGTTACAATCGCTAAAAATCAAGATATAGACATAAATTATCCGGGAAAAGGCTGGATTTACCAGGGAAACATTGATAAAGAAGGAAATATCGATTCTAGAAATCGTAATTTTATATTTGGCGGGCGAAAACTTGGCGGAAAAGATACGTCGTTTTCATTAAAATCAAGAAATTCAGGAACATATCTTCTTCACTTTTTTAAGAACGACTACCTTACAGGAAAGTACATTGACGACTATTTAGAAGTAATTGTTCAGGATAAAAATGCTCAAACTGCAGAACATATAACCGTTCCAGATTATGCAGAAATTGTTCCGCCAAAAGTTTCAATAACGGCAGAAAAAAAAGTTTCTAACACAGAAGGCAGCAAAAAAACTGAAACAGAATCCTTTAAAAATAACGCAGACAAAAATAATACTGTTAAAGAAAATAACAGCATTAAAAACGAAAAAACAAATATTTCGGAAAATACAAACTCAAAAACTTCTACTTTTAATGAATCTAATGAAAGTCAAGTAGAAGATGTTCAATCTGGTACAGAAAATGAACAAGCAAGTAAGGAATTAACTCAAGATGAGATTCTTGAAAAAGCACAAAAGTGCTATGATGAAAAAGATTATGTTCAGGCATTTTCCCTTATAACAAGGTTTTTTGACAAGGCAACAAAACGCCTTGATGAAGGACTTTTTTTACAGGGAAGAATTCTTGAAGAAAAATCTTCAATTCAGAATATTAAAGACGCAATTGAATCATACGATTTGGTTGTAAATAATTATCCTGCAAGCCCATTGTGGGATAAAGCAAACAAGCGTAGTATATTCTTAAAGCGTTTTTATATAAACATAAGGTAGAAAATAAACATTTACTACAACTTTGGAGGATTCCATGAAAAAAGGAATTAAATTATTCTTTTTGGCTTCTACATTTTCTTTTCTGCTTTGCTCGTGTTACATCAAACAGGAAAGTGAACAGACAAAAACTATTACAGTAAACGGAACTGGAACGGTAACTGCAGAACCTGATATGGCAACAATCGATTTTACTGTAGTTTCTTCCGGCTGGAGTGCAAAACAGATTGTAACAGATAACGACACCCTTACAAAACGTCTTTCTGATGCAGTAAAAAATATTGGCGTAAACGAAAATGACATTTCCGTTTCTGATTGCACAATTTCAAACCCTTCAAACCAATATGAAGCAAGAAGAACTGTTCGGGTAATCGTAAGAAATGTTTCAATTGTACCGGCAGTTATTGACTGTAAATCAGGAGCAGCAACAAGACTAAAGTCATTTGAATACGGTTTAAGCGATTCTTCTACGTTAAACAGAAGAGCAAGAACAGCCGCAATTCAACAGGCACAAGATGCTGCATCGTTACTTGCAGGTGCAAGCGGAAGTAAAATTTCTACCGTAATTGACATCAATGAAGAAAAACTTTCAATTACACCTGTTTCTGGTGGAAAGATAAATGTAACATCACAAGTGAAAGTAACTTATTCACTTCAATAAAAAAAATAACAAAATCTTATAAGAAGGAAAAAAATGTTAGACTATAAGTTTATTAAAGACAA
>CAYZXM010000019.1:0-32029 GCA_964482455.1 uncultured Treponema sp.
TATCATCACGGAAATCCAGAATTCGACAAATTGATTCCTGGGGCAACTAAATAAATTGCAAACGTACTGACTACGAATTGTGTTTTTTAAAAATTCTTAAATCGTAGTCAGTACGAATGTCATTTTTTATAAATTTCTTAAATCGTACTCAGTACGAATGCCAAATCCAAATCCTTTAAAATATACTAGAAAAATATACCTTGTAATGATAGAATGTGTGTTATGTTGAATGTTTTAAGTGAGCAAGTAAAACAATTTTTAACAAATCCGGTGTTACTTGCAAGTATTTCAAGTTGGTTTTGTGCACAATTTTTAAAAACTTTAATTGCAATTCTTTATGGAAGAATCCACAGTATTTATGAACTTGTTGAAAGTCTTATCTGGAAAACTGGCGGATTACCTTCCAGTCATTCAGCATTAGTTGCTTCTCTTTGTACTACAATCGGTATAAGAAACGGAATTGGTTCTGATATTTTTATTCTTTCATTGTGTTTTTTAATGGTTACAATTAGAGATGCCGTTGGTGTTAGGCGTTCTAGTGGAATCCAAGCAAGAAAAATTAATGAAATCGGAAAAATCCTTAATGAAAATAAATTGATGGAATATAAATCTATAAAAGAAGTAAATGGACATACACCTATGGAAGTTACACTTGGTTGTATTTTAGGAATTTTTATTGCTTTAGCATATCTGTTTCTTTAACAACTAAAAGATTTTATGTTTGTCCTAAAAAAATATGTACTTCCTGTTTTAGTAATTATTTTCTCGTTGGTTATTATAAATGCATTAAAAGTTGTACCATCTTCAGTTTTTTTTAATGGATATGATGTTTTTTTTGCTTCGAGTAATGTTCCGTCTGAAAGTATTGCAGAAATTTTAAAAGAATCTGGCTGTAAAGATTTTATTTATTTAAAAAATCAGGAAATCCCTCTTAATATTCAGCAAAAATCGCCAGAAATGGCTCTTTTAAAAACTAATCTTGTAAAATCAGAATATCTTTCAGAGCGTAATTTTTTCTTTTTTGATAAAAATAAGTCTGCCAATATTTTTTATATTCCAAACGAATACTTAAAAAATGCTCAAACTGCCTTAAAAATCCTAAAAGATAACAATATTTTTGCAGGAATAAATGCAAAGGAAAGTTTTCCGTATATACAATTTTTTATTCTGCTAGTTTTTTCCATTATTCTTCTGCTTTTTTCTGATAAAAAACTTTTAATGTGTTTTCTTTTTGTTCCGGCAATAATTGTTTCGTTATGTATTCCTTTTGCTTCGGTTATGGCAGGAAGTTGCATTTTTGAACTTTTTCTGTTTTTCTTTACTTCTTTTTTTGAACGTAAAAATGCAACAAAAAAAATACTTCATTCAATTGTCCTTTTAGTTATTTTTGGAACAAGTTTTATCTGCATCGTTTTTTCAAGATGGCTGGCTGTTATTTCTTTTTTGGCTTTAATTCTTTCAGAGATTTCAATTTTCTTTTTGTATGTAAACTTAATAAATAAGATTGATAATCGTTATAATTTTAAGCCTGTTTATATTCGCAGTGCATTTACAATCAAAGTTATTACTCAAAAAAATAGAATTCTGTTTGCACTCTGTGCATTGTGTGTTTTTTTAATTTTTATTACTTCAATTTTGTCGCTTAATTTAGAAAATCTTTTTTCGGAAAATAACAGTCAGAAAATTCAGATTCCTTCTTCTTGTGTTTCAATTTCTAATTTACCAAGCCTAAATGATTACGTATTGTGGAAATGGGAAGTTATTACATTTCCATACATTTCAATTAATGAAAAAAGAAAAAACAAAAATTTGCAAAACAATACAGTTTCATTCAAAACTTACGAAAAAAAAGACGGCATTATCCAAGAAAAAATAAGTTACATTTCTTATAACGATGATTTTATAACTAATTCACTAAAAGAAATAAAAAAGTTGAATTATCCTGCTTTAGAAAAAATGCTTTTATTGCAGAAAAAAAATGCACATTTTGGTTATGCTTATGCAAGTTCTAAAACAATTACATTTGTATCATCTTTCCTTTTGATTGTTGCATTTATAGTTCCTTTTATTTTTTATATAGAATATAAATATAGGGGATTACTTAATAAGTCAGGATTTTTCGTCTGATTTTTAATGGGGTAGATATAATGATTTTTCCAAAGTTAACTACAGTAAAAAAAGATTCTTACAAAAAGACCATAAATGGCTTTATTCCTAAGGAAGTTTATATTCCATTGAATCAAAATTTAGAAACTGATGGAAAGTGTCTTGTTTCTATAGGTTCTCATGTAGAAGAAGGGGAACTTCTTGCAGAATATAAAGATGAAAAATCTAATTTTACGCATCCTGTTTATTCTTCTATTCCAGGAACCGTAAAGGATATTGTTTTACATAAAACTCCAACTGGAAAAAATATTGAAACTGTAAAAATCTTACTTAATGGAAGTTTTAAATATATTGGAAAAAAATTAAACGAAGTCAATCTAAAATCTTTTTCGCCTGATGGAATTATTAACGATGTTAGTAAAAAGGGGATTTTAAATACATTTGTTACGGATAAACCAGAATACTTGGCAGAAAATCTTTTGGAAGTAAGTAAACATAAAAATCGTCTTGTAATTGTCCGTTTGTTTGATGACGATCCTTCAAGAATGATTGATGGAATTCTTACAAATTTATATCAGGATAAAATAAATGAAGGTATTCGTCTTCTTGTAAAAGCGATAGATGCAGATGGCGTTGTAATGGTTACAGATAATAATTTTGAAAAGCCTGAAATTTTTAATCCTTTTGACATACCGACTTTTTTTCTAAAACTTAATTCAAAAGTGTATCCATCTTCTTATAAAAAAAATATTTGCACCGAAATACGTAAAAGAGCAAAGCAGGCACCGTTTAATAAAATTACTAAATATGATTTATTTGTAGATTCGTCTACTGTTTTAGAGATGCAGCAATGCTTAAAATATAACACACCTGTTTTAACTCGTTATGTACATGTAAGCGGCGACTGCATTCCTTCCAGCGGAATATTAAGAGTTCCTATAGGTACTACTTTTAGAATGCTTGCTGAACAGTGTGGCGGTTTTATTAAAAATCCTTGCGGAATCATTGTTAATGGTATGATTTCTGGTGTTTCTGCAGCAGATTTAGACGCACCAGTTACAAAATATGTAAAATCAGTAACTTTTATTCCAAAAATGCAATGCCCGGATCAAAGGCAAACAGTGTGTGTTAGATGTGGAAATTGCCGCAGAATATGCCCGGAATCTCTTTCGCCTGATATACTTTATAGAAGCATAAGAAATGGAATGGCGACATCTGCATATTATCTTGAATCTGCTGATTTATGTTCAGATTGCGGACTTTGTAATTCTGTATGTCCTGCAAGATTACCGCTTAGCCAAAGAATATACGATTTTGCAAAAACAAAAAAAGAAAAAGATGAAACGATTATAAAGGAATGTTCTAATGAAAAATAATAAAAAAATGGTAAGAAAAGTTTTAATTCGTCCTTTTTCATATGTTATAGATTCTGTAGCAACCGAAGCAATAAAAATAATTGCTCTTCTTTTAGTGCAAGTTTTACTTTTGCTTATTTCAAAAAGTTACAGTTCGCTTTTGATTATTGTTTCTGCAATTTTGGGTTCTCTTGGTGCAGATTTTATAAGTTATAAGTTTTTCGGAAATGAAAGGGATACTGATTTTCCATTTATTACCAGCATCGCTCATGGAATGATTACTGGCTTTCTTATTCCTTCAGTATATCCTCCGGTAACAGTTTTTTTTGTAACTTTCTTTACAATGCTTGTAGTAAAACATTTTTTTGGCGGTTTTTCTTATGCTTGGGTTAATCCTTCTGTTTTTGCAGTTGTAATTTTGTGGATAATAGGTGCAAGTTTTTTTCCATCTTATCTTGTAAATATGGATTTGCTTGCAATGAGAAATCCTTCGCAGTTATTAATTGAAAATGGAACAATCGTTCAATATTCTTTTGACCAAACAATTACCGATGTCTTAAATTCCGGAATTTTCAGTCTATTCAAAGTTTCTATTCCGAATGGATATGTTTCTCTTTTTTGGGATAATCAGTCTATAATTCCAGCTTTTAGATATAATTTTGTAACTCTTTTATCTTCTATAGTTCTTTTTAGTAATAACTTAGTAAAATGTGTCATTCCAGGATTTTTTCTTATAGTATATCTTTTGCTGGTACGTTTAGCATCTTCGTTCTTTTGTAACGGAATTGTTTTTCAAGGAGATATTCTTTTAGCATTGCTTACGGGCGGAACTCTGTTCTTTTCAGTCTTTATTTTAAGTTGGTATGGCACAATTCCAATTTCTATAAAGGGAAAAATTATCTATGGTGTTTTTGCTGGAATAACGGCCTTTTTTATTGCCGGTCCTGGAACATCGCCGTGTGGTTTAATTTTTACAGTTCTTTGTACAAATATTTTTTCAATTGTAATTCAACAATGGGAAAACAGAATAGATAGGATTTCTTTAAAAAAGAAACTTGCCGTATACAGAAAAATAGAAGCGGAAGAAAAAGAAAATCTTTTTGTCTAAGTTAAAAGGAAAAGTAAAATGAATAAAGAAAATCAAAAAAAATATTGGAAGACATTTGGAATTTTCTTTGGAATTCTTGTTTTCTTTGTTGGAATTCTATTTGGAATGATAAAACTTTCACAAAATAACTGGACTTCTTGTTTAAAAAATGATGTTCAAGATATTCTTAATGCTAAGTCACTTGACACATGGAAAGTTGGAAAATCTGTTCAGTTGAAGTCTGCATTTTCAACAAGTTCTGCTGTTTATGAAGCTTTAAATATGGATTCTTCGGAAAAATGCTATGCAATAATTATTAGAATTACAACTTTATATGGTCATATGCCGGCAGTTTTTGTATATAATCAGAAAAAGAATGCTGAGTTTATAGGATATGTAGCCGTTAAGGGAAGAATAAAAACTCTTCTTGAAGAAAATTATTCCGATTCAAGTGTTACATATTGGCTTGAAAGAATTCCAAATATTATAAATGAGCATCTTTAAAAGAAGGGGATTAAAATGACACGAAAAGCTATTTCAATTTATATGGCAGCAACTTGTGCAATTGTTATTATTGCTCCTGGAAGATTTGCATGCGGTTTAATAATCGGCGTTGAATTAATTCTTTTAATGCTTACAGGACTTCTTTTTAAAGCACTTGTAAAAAAAATAAATATCCCAAACCTTGAACAGCCGCTTATGCTTTCATTTGCAATATTTTTTACAATCTTATTTAAGCAGGCTTTAATTCTTATTTCTCCGATTCTTGCCCTACAATTAAGTTTTGTGCTTTTTTTACCGGCGATTTCAACGTTCACAACGGTCTTTCTTCTTGAAGAAAAAAACATAACCTTAAAAGAATCGCTTGTTCAAAATATGCCGGTATCTTTTGGATTTGTAATTTACATTCTTTTTGTATTTTTAATAAGAGATACTATTGGTTTTGGAACAATTTCACTGCCATCATACGGAGGTCTGTTTGAAATAGAACTTTTTTCACCTGAAAAAGTTTCTTTTAGAAGTTTTTTTGCAACAATTCCAGGTTCATTGGTATTGAATGCACTTTTTCTTTCCTTTTACCTTTGGTTTGAAAAGAAGATTCATATTATTAAAAATGCAGGAGTTAAAAAATGATTTTTACAGCATTTTATTACATATTTTTTTCTTCCGCAGTAATTCTTTATGGAGTAGGAATAAATTCTGCAACGATTGTATGTGATTCAATACATAGAATTTTTCTTCCAGTATTAAAGAATATTGCAAATATTTTATGCACATCAGTTCTTTCATGGCTTATCATAAAATATTTTTTAGTTCCTCTAAATCTTACAGAACTTTATCCTTTTGTTTCTTTATTAGTATTTTTTATAGTTTCTGTTGCAACGGAATCTGTTACTAGAATTCTAACTAAGCAAGTTGCCTCTGATTTTAGCCTTAGTTTTTTGATTATTTTGCTTGCTTTAAATGAAAGTCTTAATATAGTTGATGTTATACTTATAGCAAGTTGCAGTTTTATTTCTTTTTTAATCTTGATTCCAATTTTATATTCTATAAAAAAGAGAATTGATATTATTGGAACTTTTCAAGTTCATGGAAATAAAAAAAGCCTTGTTTTAGTTTCAATTGCAATAATTGTTACCGTTTTAGCCGTCGGGAATGTTTCCTGGCTTAACCAAAGGATTTTGCCTTGATAGTAAAAATTTTGATTTTATCAGCCATATTTGTTTCTATTTCTTTGCTTTTGGTTTTTCTGATTGTATTTTTTATTCCTGCATTTAAGAAATTAACAAATATAAAAGATGGAATGCTTTTTTCTGATTTTGAACATAATTTTAAAAAACTTGAAGAAACATTTGAACAAGAAAAATCAGATGAAAAAGCCGTTGTTTTGTGCAATTGCAAAAAGACATTTAAAAATGAAAATGCTGTTTCATTATATAAAGGTCAAACTTGTGCAATAATTGCTGCAACTTATAACTCTGTAAATGATTGCCGTTACTCATGCATTGGTCTTGGGGATTGTGTAAAAGTATGTCCGCAGGAAGCAATTTTTATACGTAACGGAACTGCATTAATCAGCGAACTTTGTTCTGGTTGCGGTAAATGTATTTCGTATTGTCCAAAAAATCTTATAAAACTCGTTTCAAAAGATACAAAAGAGGTGATTTTATGCAGTAATAATATTCAACCTCTAACTTCTTGTACATCTTACCAAAAACAAGAAAAACTTGAATGGCCAGAAAAAAAAGATTATAAGATTTGGAAATCTTTCTACAAAATATTGAACAACAATCAATAAATATGTAAAAATAGCCGTTACAATGAGTTTGATTCATATCTGCTACAGTTTAAAATCCTCGCGAATTGGTCCAAATCAAAAAGAGATTTTTGAAAAGGATTATGCCTCTGTCTATAAACCATTGGCAAAATTTCTTTATTCTCATCCTGATTTTAAAATGGCTTTTGCTTTTAATGGCGTGCAGATTGATTTTTTTCAAAAGCAATATCCCGAATTTATTGAACTTTTAAACGAACTTATTTCAAGAAAACAAATTGAACTTTTAGGTGGCGGATACTACGACCCGGCTTTTCCTATACTTTTTCCAATGGATAGAACAGGGCAGGTAGAATTTCTTACAACTACATTAAGAGCAATTACAGGAAAAAGACCGCGAGGAATCAATCTTTGTGCAAGTATTTGGGATTATTCCCTTGTTTCTTGTTTTTATAACTGCGGAATGGATTATGTACTGCTTGATAATTCTCTTATTCCAACTGAAAAACAAAAATATATTCCTTTGATTATGTCTGATAAGGGAAAAACAATTTCAATTCTTCCGTTGTTTAAAGATTTTAAAGTTGAAGCACAAGAAGATGCAGAAAATTACCTGAACAGGATTCAAAAAAAAGTAATAAAATCAGAAAAAAATGCAAATTCAATTATTTTTGAAAGTAATAAAACTGTAAACGTTCAGTTTACACACGAAGAACTTCATGAACTTTTAAAAAATGGATTTCTTGAAAAACTGTACGAATTATTAAAAACAAAAAAAGGTTTGTTCGATCTTTCTACGCCATTGACTTCAATAAAAGAATCAAAAATAAGAATTCCTGTTTATATTGCTTCTGGAATGAGCCAGGAAATCGGTCAATGGGGACTTGAACCGTATAAATCCGTAAAAACAGAAAAACATAATCCGGTTACAATTTATGATTTTTTTCAGATTTATCCGCAAAGCAGGGCATTACATGACAGAATGCTTTATGTGAGTATGCTTGTAAATCAAAGTCATGGGGATAAATTACGAAAAAAAACTGCTCGCGAAAAATTGTGGGAAGCTCAAAACGGCGATGGTTTTATCTGCACATCAAAAGGTGCGTTCGTTAGTTCTACTTACAGACAGCAGGCGTATAAAAACCTTACGGAATCAGAAAAAATACTAAGGCAGTGCGGAACATTTAATGAATCCGTAACTTCGTATGATTATACCGGAGACGGACTTAATGAATACGTTTGCAGAATGAATAATTATTTTGCGGTAATCAGTCTTATTGGCGGTTCTTTACGCGAACTTGACGTACTGCAAAATTCTGGTAATTTTGCGGATAATCTTAATTGCGTAAAAGAATTTGAAGGCCATACAGACGATTATGAGCGCGGTCTTTTTATTGACCATATTTTTACGGAGGAAGATTTTAATTCCTACATTCAAAATAAACCTTCCGGAAATGGAATATTTTCAAAATATGTGTACTCAGAACAATCATTTTCTGCACAGCATAAAGAAATTCAACTTTCGGCTCATGCACTTTTTCAAAATAAACAGAAAATTCTTTTAAGAAAAAAATATGTTTGTTATTCAAGTGGAATGATGATTCAGTATATTTTAAAAAATGAAAGTTCAGAAGTTTTAAATGCAAAATTTGCTGTTGAATCTAGTTTTGCACAAACGAATTTTAATGCAAAAGATTTTAATGCTTTTAGCCTTGATATTGTTTCTGGTGGAAAAAAGCAGGAAATTAACACAAAAATGTCTTCGTATGAATTAAATGATTCTGGAAAGTTAAGTGATGTGGAAGGCATTTGGGTTACAGACACTGATAATAATATAACTTTTGTATTTGAACCAAATGAATCGTGCGGAATGTCGTTTAATCCAATTATTTTTAAAAGACCAGAATACGCAATGGGAAATCTTGTTCCAGCTGGAATGACTTTTGCAAACACAATGTTTTGGGACATAACGCTTGCACCTGGAATGGAAATGGAAAAAACAATAAATTTCAGCATTTTTAATCATAAAAAAAAGGTAAGTCGTAATAAATAAAAGTGTAAGTGGCTTTACAATTTGCGAAGATTTTGTGCGATTGAACACGTTTAAGTTGCGTAGCAACCCGAACCCATTCAAGCGAAAGCCCCGGCACAACCATCTGTAACAAATTGGAAAGCCGCTGAAAGCGTTTTTTTTGCAATTGTTTTTAAAACTCGAAGGTTAGGTCATTAGCTTTTTTCTTATTATTTGTTCATTTGACTAGACTATGCAAAAAAAACTATAATCTTTCTTATGAAAAAACGATTAATAACTTCTGCTTTACCTTACGTAAACAATATTCCACATCTTGGAAATCTTATTCAAATGCTTTCCGGTGATGTTTTTGCACGTTTTTGCCGCAATCGCGGTTATGACACTCTTTATATATGTGGCACCGATGAATATGGAACTGCTACAGAAACAAAAGCTCTGGAAGAAAAAAAGACTCCACGAGAACTTTGTGATTATTATTACGGCGAACACACAAAAATCTACGATTGGTTTCATATCAATTTTGATAAATTCGGACGAACTTCTAACAAAGAATGTACAGAAATTACACAAGAACTTTTTAATGAACTTGATAAAAACGATTTGATTACAGAGCATAAAAATAATCAGCTTTACTGTAATCACTGCAATATGTTTTTAGCAGACAGATTTGTTCATGGAATATGCCCAAAATGCGGATACGAAGATGCCCGAGGCGACCAGTGCGATAAATGCGGCTCTCTTTTGGATCCTATTGAATTAAAAGAACCGCGATGTTCTACGTGTTCAAATACACCAGAAGTAAGAGAAACAAAACATCTTTACATAAATCTTCCAAAAATCAGCGGAAAATTAAGCGACTGGATGAAAAAAGCATCTGTTGAAGGAAAATGGTCGGATAATGCAATAAACATTACAAAAGCCTGGATTCGTGATGGACTTAATGAAAGAGCAATTACCCGCGACTTAAAATGGGGAATCCCAGTTCCAAAAAAGGGCTATGAAAATAAAGTTTTCTATGTATGGTTCAACGCTCCAATCGGGTATATGTCGATTACAAAACAACTTGCAAATGAACTAACCGAACAAGGAAAAAAATCATTCGACTGGCTGTCTTGGTGGTTACCTTCAGAAAGTAAGGAAACAGAAAATAAAGAAAAAATTGAACTTTTCCAGTTTATCGGAAAAGATAATATTCCGTTTCATACAGTAATTTTCCCATGTACTCTTCTTGGTTCAGGAAAAGATTGGACAAAACTTTATCATATGAGTTCAACTGAATATTTGAATTATGAAGATGGAAAATTCAGTAAATCGCGTGGAGTTGGTGTTTTTGGTACTGACGCAATGGAATCAGGAATCCCAGCAGATGCATGGCGTTTTTATATTTTTTACAATCGCCCTGAAAAACAGGATTTCCAGTTTACATGGAAAGACTTTCAAGAAAAAATGAACAGCGAATTAATTGGAAATCTTGGAAATCTTGTAAATCGTACACTTCTTTTTGTTAATCGTTATTATGACGGAAAAATTCCACTTTCAACTAAAGACGAAGAACTTTGGGAAGAAGTCCTGAAACTTGAAAATAAAGCAACAGAACTGCTTGAATGGGCAAACTTAAAAGATGCGTTCCATACAATGTTTGAAATCTCGGATATTTGTAATAAAAAATTCCAGGCAGCAGAACCATGGAAAACTCGCACTACAGAACCCGCAAAGGCTGAAAAACTTTTATTCAACCTTTGCTATGTAATAAAAGATCTTATGATTATGATGAATCCATATATGCCACAGTACACTCAAAAAGTAATGGAATATTTTGGAAAATCAATAAAAGAAACTAAATTAGGAAAAGAAACTCGTGAAGGTCTTACCTGGAATGATCTTGGAAAAATGGAAGGTCTTTCTACAATAGGTGAAACGGCAGTTTATTTTACGCCGATGGATCAAAAGACAATGGTAAGTTTCCGCGAAAAATTTAAAGGAAAGCAGGAAGAGCGAAAATCAGAAAAAAAATCAAAAAAAGTTGAAAAAGCAGAACCTGTAGCTCTTCCTTTTGAAAAGCAGGCAGATTTTTTTGCAAAAAATATTCAGTTAAAAGTTGCAAAAATTATTTCTGTTGAACGAAATCCTGATTCAGATAAACTTTACATTGAACATCTTGATGATGGAACTGGCGTTGACCGTGTAATTCAATCAGGACTTGTTCCATATTTAAAAGAAGATGAACTTTTAGGAAAGCACGTAATCATTGCAGATAACCTTGCACCAAGAAAAATGCGTGGTATTGAAAGCCGAGGAATGCTTCTTGCTGCAGATTATAAAGATGCAAACGGTAAGGACTGCGTAGAACCTTTAACTGCTCCATGGGCAATTCCAGGTACAAAAGTAATTCTTGAAGGCGATGATGAAAATGCAGTAAAACCTGCTGAAATTTCAAGCGATGTATTCTTTCAGGTTTCAATTAATGTAGTAAATAAAAATGTAGAAATTGGCGGAAAAAAACTTACTGCTAATGGAAAGATTCTTACTACCCAATTTACAGAAAACGGCGGAGTAAACTAAAGTGTTTTCTGTAAAAATAAAAAAAATCGAAACGACGGATTTTACAAATTCAGGTTCTTTTTTGCAAACGCCTTTTTGGGCTTCTTTTAAGGCTTGTCATGGCTGGAAAAATACCCGCTATCTTTTAAGCCTTGATGCACAAAAAGAATTAAAATCACAACTGAAAACGGAAAATCTTGAAGTTTCGGTTTTAACTAGAACTTTAAAAGCAGGTTTTTTAAGTTTTTCGATTGTATATATTCCGCTTTTTCCGTCTCTTCCATTAAAAAATAAAAATGCAGAGGAGCAGACAATCGAATTCTGTGCTTTGATAAATGATATTGCAAATGAATTAAAAAATTATCTTCCAAAAAATACTCTTTGCATAAAAATTGATCCCGCAATCGAGTTTTTAACTCCAGAAGAACGAGATAATTTTAACACTGGAGTTCGTTTAGTTTCTTTTGCGGACCATTTAAAAATAAGAAAAAACAAAGTTGATATTCAGCCGCCAGATTCTACGCAAATAAATCTTTTGCATTCAGAAAATGAAATTCTTGCTTTGATGAAAAGCAAATGGCGATACAACATAAATCTTAGCAGTCGAAAAGGTGTTCAAATAATAAAAGTAACTGGCGATTCAGTGGATTTTGAAAAGTATCTGGATATTTTTTATGATTTATACAAAATAACTTCAAAAAGAGATGGAATCGCTCTTCATTCAAAATCGTATTACGAAGATTTGCTTTTAAAAAGTTCAAAAGAAATAAAAGAAGGTAAAGATGTTCCCCTTATTTCTCTTTACATTGCACAACACGAAGATGATTATCTTGGGGCAATAATAACGCTTTTTTCTAAAACAGAAAGCATTTATCTTTATGGCTGTTCAAGTAATGTAAAACGTAACCTTATGCCAAATTTTCTTTTGCAGTGGACTGCAATGAAAGACGCAAAAGCTTATGGAAGTGAATATTACGATATGTATGGAATGCCACCAACAGATGATAAAAATCACCCGATGCACGGTCTTTATCTTTTTAAAACTGGTTTTGGCGGCAAAAATATTCATCGACCTGGAACTTTTGACATTCCTACAAGTTTTTTTTATAAACCATATTCCTTGTTAGAACTTTTTAGAGCAGTATGGCACAAGAAAATTATAAAAAAACTTCGCGGAAGATAGGGTTTTAAACTTCAAGTTTTTTGGGGCAAACCAATAAAAGCGGAAGCGGCTTTTGTATATTTTCTAAAACTTGAAGTTTAGGATATATAGAATTATTTATTTTTTTTCGTTAATATCTTTTGATTATGAATATGGAAGCATTCGTTTTAGGTTGTGGCGGAATGATGCCCCTTCCTTACAGACATCTTACTTCAGTTTTGCTTAGAAGAGATGGTGATTTATTTTTGTTTGATGGTGGGGAAGGAACTCAAGTTTCACTTCGCAGACTGAATCTTAAATGGAAAAAGATAAATGCAATTTTTATTTCACATACACATGCAGATCATGTAACTGGCTTACCGGGAATCCTTATGCTTTCAGCACAAGTTGACAGAACTGAACCACTTTACATTTATGGTCCGCCAAAAATTGCAGAATATATCGAAACCAGCCGCAAAGTTTTAGATATGTACATAAATTATCCGATTGTAGTAAAAGAAATTACTTTCCCTTGCATTGTGCATAAAGGGGAAGATTTTGTTGTCCGCTGTTTTCCGCTTGATCACACAAAAACTTGCGTAGGATACACTTTAGAAGAAAACGACAGACCTGGTGTGTTTAATCCCGAAAAAGCAGCCGAACTTGGTCTTCCAGCAGGTCCATTATGGGGAAAACTTCAAAAAGGATTTGATGTTACAAATTCTAGTGGCGTTACAATTCATCCAAGCGATGTTATGGGAGAAAAACGAAAAGGTCGCAAGTTTAGTTTTGTAACCGATACACTTTATAAAGAGTCTATTGCTCGCGAAGTTTACAATTCCGACCTTTTAATTTGCGAAGGAATGTTTGAAGACGCACTTTTAGACCAGGCAAAAGAAAAAAAACATATGACAGCAAAACAAGCTGCACAAATTGCACGTGATTCCTGTTCAAAAAGAATGGCGATGATTCATTATAGTCCGCGTTATACCGATCGCGAACTTGAAAAATTGCTTTTAGAAGCACAACAAATTTATCCAAATACTGAACTTACAAAAGACCGCATGCATTTTGTTCTTCCTTACGAAGAATAGAATTTTGCACAATCTTTGTTTTGGAATGTAAAAATGATAGAACTGATTGATTTTTCAAAAAGTTATAAAAAAGGTTCTTTTACAGTAAAAAGAATTAATCTTAAAGCAAATAATGGAGAAATTACTGGTTTGCTTGGGTTAAATGGAGAAGGAAAAACCACTGTAATAAAGGCGATTACCTTACAACATTTTGCAACAGAAGGTAAAATTTTTCTTACAGATAAAGACGGAACTGTTTTTAACGCACAGGAAAACGAAGAAAAAGCCAAACTTGTTACAGGATATGTTCCTGAACAATTAAGTTTTCCAGAAAGGCTTACTGTAAATGAATTTGTGCTTTTGTTAAAAATCCAGTTTTCGGTTAGTGATGATTTTTTTAATGAACTTTTAAAACTTTGTTCACTTACAGATGTTCTTTCAAAAAAAATAAAAACACTTTCAAAAGGATACCGGCAAAGGTTGGGATTTTTTCAAGCATTAATAAATTCGCCGCAAAATATTGTTTTAGACGAACCAATGAACGGCCTTGATCCTGCACAAATCATTCAAATGCGTTCACTTATAAAAAAAATTGCTGAAACAAAAACTGTTTTAATTTCTACACATCTTATGCAGGAAGTTGAACTTTTATGCACAAAAAGTTACGTTCTGCATAACGGTTCCATTGTTTTAAGCGGTACTAAAAAAGAGATTCTTGAAAAAACAGGAGAATCTTCAATGGAAAATGCATTTTTAAAAGTAACGGAGAAAAAATAAATGATTAATTATTTAAAATATAAACTTTACAATAATTTTTCCGGCTCTCTTTTTTATATTTGCACTTTGATTTTTAACCTTTTTGTTACAATTCAATTTTTTGTTCTGCAGAATTTCTTTGGCGGAAACGCTGCAAGTGGTAATTGCGACTTGCATTATTTTTTTCATGCAATACCAGTTATTTCTGCAATAATAATTCCTGTCTTAAAATTAAACGAATCTTCTTCTTCCTTTGATAATTCTGTGCCATTGAATAGTCAGAAAAAAATATTTGCAAGTTTTATTTCGATTTTTATTCAGTTTGCAATTATGATTTTGCCGCTTGTTTTTATTCCATTTTGCGTAAATTTATTTGGCGATGTTGAGTTTGGTCAATTTTTTGCAGGATTTCTTGTTCTTTTGCTTTATGGGGGAGCCTGCATAGCATTCTGTTTATTTTTTTCTGAATTATTTACTTCAAATGCACTTTGTGTTTTTACTTCAATTATTACACTTTCAGTTTTAAATGCAGTTAATTTACTTTCTGTTTATACAATAAAAAATCCGCTTTTAGACATTTTTATCCAGATTTTAAGTTTTTACCGCCATTTTGATGCCGCAGAAAAAGGCATTATTGACACTAGAGATTTGCTTTATTTTGTTTTGGTTTCTTTATTTTTACTTTTTGTTTCAGTTTTTGTTAATAATTTAAAACGCGGAAAAAAACTTTCTAAAGCACAAAAAACAAATTCGGTTCTTCTTTTTATATGTATTCTTTTTTTGTTTCTTGATTCTACAAGATATTATGCTCGTTTTGATTTTACAAAATCCAAAAAATATTCTATTTCAAAATATTCAGAAAATCTTTTAAAAGAAACAGAGGAAGAACTTGTAATTTCCTGCTATCAAAGTAAGAGTCTTTTTAATTATTACCCGGAATCAAAAAATATTTTTGATTTACTAAAAGAATATTCACGTAAAAAAAATATTACTCTTAATTTTTATAATACTGATAAAGCAGAAAACGCTAGCCAACTAGAAAAATATGGAATCTTTGCTCGTCAAATTCCAGTTGTTACAGAAAATAAAACGGAATATCTGTCAGTTTATTCTGCAATCGTACTGGAATATAAAGATATGACAGAAATTATCCCTTTTTTAGTTTCTCCGTCTACGTTGGAATACGACATTGATATGCGGCTTTTAAAACTTTTTTCTGGAAAAACTACAAAGGTAAGCATTCTTGTTGGAAACGGAATGAATCTTGAAAATGATTACAGTTATGTTGAACCGTGGCTTAATGCAAATTACATTTTTACAGATTCAATAAATCCTAACTGTTCAATTACGGATTTTCAAAATAAACTTGAAAATATTGATATTCTTGCAGTTTTTGGCTCGGATAAACTTTCAAAAGAGCAGTGTGAGAAAATAGCAAATTTTATAGAAAAAGGAAAAAGCGTATTTTTTGCCGTTTCTCCATATAATGTAGACATAGAAAACTCTTGGGAAATTACAAAACCTAAAAATCAAAATCTTTTAAAGACACTTGAAAAACTTGGTTTTGATTTTACAGAAAATCTTCTTATGGATTATTCATGCGTACGCATTCTTATGCAAAGTTTTCAGGAAAAAGAAAAATCTGCTTCAGAAGGCGTTTATAACCAGCAGATAAATTATCCTATGTGGATTAGCATAATGCCGCAACAAGAATGTAAGCAGGGAATTACAGAGTTTTGGCCAGTTGAAGTTGTTGAAAATGAAAAAACTGATGTGCTTTTTTATACAAGTCCTTCTTCATGGACTATTGAACCAGATTATGAAAGCCAAAATAAACTTTTTGAAAATAATCCATTTTTAGTAAAAGAAACAAAATATGAGGGAATAAAAAAAACTCGTGCAGCAGCCCTTGCATTAAAAAACAGAAAAATTATTTTTATTCCAGACCAATATTTTGTAAATAGTTTGATGCTTGGCTATTCTGGCGGTCAAACTGGGGATTACAGAAACTTGGATTTTCTTGTAAATCAGATTTTAAAACTTGATTCTAAAGAAAACCTTGCACTTTTGCACGAAAACTCTTCGGTTTCTTCTTTGGGATTTTACAAAACCTACAATAATGAACTTTTTTATTCTGCTAAAACTAGAACTGTTGTGTGTTTATTCATATTTGTTCCAGTTCTAATATGCGGAGTAGGTCTTCTTTTTAATTTAAACAAAAGAAAGTTTTTACAAGGAAAAACGTTATGAAACAAAAACTTTTAATTTTTTTTACGGCAATACTTATTGTTCTGTTTCCGCTTAGTTTTATTATTGAAAAAAAACAGAACTCTTTTTCATCTGTAAAAACTGCATTTTTAAATCCAAAAAATGAAAGAGAAATCGATTCTATAATTTTGCAAGACCAATATTCCTCGCTTGTACTAAAAAATAAGAGTGATAATGAAAATGTTTTTTTTGTCGGTGGAAATAACGAGATGACCTACGTTTTTCCAGTTGAACAGAATACTGTAAAAAACTTTATTTCTTCATTAAAAAAAATAAGAAATCTTTATAAAGTCGATTCTACAGGAAACATTTTGAATAAGGAAAATTTTTCATTCAAAATAACGTACATTTTAAAAAATGGAATGGAAACTGAATTGCTTTTTGGAAAAAATGACATTACTGGAACAAAAAGATTTTTAAAACTAAAAGCAAAAAACGAAGTTTTTAAAACAGATTCTGATTTTGATGCATTTCTTACAACAAATTCTAACTTTTGGGTTTTGCCAGAAATTATTTATCTTTCTAATAAAGAAAAAATAAATGCAGAAGAAATTCAAAAAATTACATTAAAAACTAAAGAAAGGACAAAAAATATTCTTCCTTCATCAAAAGATTTCTTAGAAAAAGCGGATTCCTTGCTGTCACTTCGTCACGGAAAACTTGTTCCTCTTTATGATTTTACGGAAAACAAGGCGGAAAAAGCCGAAAGTATTGAAATTGAATTTGATGAAGATGCTTTTTTTTGCGTTGAAATATTTAAAAACAATGACGACTACGTTCTTTTATACAAAAATAAGAATTTGAATTACGCCTGTGAAATTAGTGCATGGACGTACGAAAAACTGTTTTGCTTTTAACTTAAGACTTTAAGTTTTAGCCATAAAATTATTACGTTTGTCAAAAATACGTTGAGCGACCAACGAAATTATTTTTTAAAACATTGTCTGAAAAAAAACATTTAACATATTATAAAAAAAATGAACCAAATACGGCACAACAGGGGATTTAGACTTATAAAAAAGAAAACGAAAAACAGAATGGGCACAAAAAGCATTTATTACGGCAACAAGACCAAGGTATCTGTGGCACAAAGCAAATAAAACGCACGGAAATACCTCTGAAAGAAATATACGCATTTTTGTAAAAGAAATTTTATAAAAAATCTTATAAAACACAGAAGGAAGATAAAAGCGAAAAATGTTTTCTTCTATGATTGCTCCTATAAAAAAATTAAAAACGCACAAAAACCAATTTTTAAAATCTTTTGGAAATAAAACTTCAACCTGTTTTTCATTCTTTTGTAAAATAAAACCGGAAAAAAAGTTCAAAAAAGATTCAATACATAAAAGAATTACTAACCCAATAAAAAAAAATAAAACTTTCTTAAAAAAAGAACTTAATGATATTTTGGGAAACAAAAAACTTTTAAGACTTAAAGACTCTAGTTCAAACTTTACAAACAAAAACGTACAAAACAATAAAATTAAACGGTCAAAACGGAATTGATAAAGTGAAAACGCTCCGTCTGGAACTGAACTTTGAATAATCGACGGAAAAATAAAAAAAGCAAAAACAACAAAAAAAAGCAGAAGTTCCTTAAAAAAATAATCTATTTTCATTTTACATATAATAGTATATAGTATTTATTGGTAAAAATCTATGTCGTATACGGTAGTGGCGTTCATTATATCTGCTGTAATAATTGCAGGACTTGTAAAAATATACTTACTCTTTAAGGAAAAAATAAACTTTTTTCTACGCGGACTTGATGAAGGGTTCCGTTTTAAAGAGTTATCAACCCTTTGGAATGTTTCAGAAATTTGTAATATCGAAACGCCAGCATCTCTTTTTTATTCAATGCCATCTCTTTCAAAATGTATTTCTCATATAAAAACTCAAGCAGAAAGTTCAGGTGCACTTAATGCATTAAAATTTCAAACGATTTTAACAAAACTTTATGAATACAGAAACAAAATTGAAAAAAACGAAGATAAAAAGCACGGTCTTGATTCAACAAAATCGCTTTCAAATCATCAAAAATTAAGAATCATTCTTCCGGGAAAGGGTGTTTTTTCTTCGGAAATTGTTAATAACGGAAGAGAAATGGCCATTCGCATTCCTACACAAAAAGGGCAGATTACAGTTGACGGTAAAAATTGGGTAGGGCAGACAATAAATGTTTATCTTTGGCGAACAGGCGATGCTCGTTATGTTTTTGATACAACAGTTCTTCATGAAGGAATCTTTTTAGGAAAAGCGTCTTTGTTTTTAAAACACACGCAGAATCTTGTTAGAACGCAAAAACGTAATGCAGTAAGGGCAAAATGTAATATTCAGGCAGAATTATATATTATCCGCGAAAAAGCAATCGACTATAACATCATAGAAACTAAGCCAGGTTATAAATGTCTTTTGGAAGATATTTCTGAAAATGGTGCATTAATTAGAATTGGTGGAAAAGGGCTTCCTAATATTCAAATCAGGCTTCAATTTCAGGTGAATAATCGTCTTGTTGTTATGTTTGGAATCGTAAGAACGGTAGAATTTAATGCAGAACTTAATCAGTCAAGACTCCATTTTGAATGTGTGCATATTGACCCTGCAATGAAAAATCAAATTTTAAGTTTTGTTTATAATATTATGTCTGAAAGCGAAAAAGAGATTTACGATGCTCTTACTCTTACAGATTCCGATGAAAAAAATGACGGACAAAAAACTTCTGATAATGCAGCAGAAGAAACTGAACAAAAGGCAAAGGAAATTTCTAATTCAATTTATGATACGGATGATGTTATTTCAAATGCAAAAAAAATTACAGAAAACGAAGTAACTAACGATTCAACGTTTGATTCAACCGATGATTCAATTTTACAAGAATAATTTGTTTTTTAATATTTAAGGAGAAATTATGAAAAAGTGTGCTTTATTTTTATTTATTTTATTTTTAAGTACAGAACTTGTATTTTCACAGGTTTCTGAAAATACAAAAAAATTTATAAAAGGAAATCTTACTGATAAAACAGAGGCGTTAAAATCTGCGTCTGGCAAAGATATAGAAGAACTTTCTCTTAAAGCAATTGATTTTTCATTGCAAAACAAATCTTTACTAGGAAATGATCGTGAACTTACTGCTCTTGCAGTTTCTGGAATTTTATCAGTTCCGCAATCGTATTTAGATGCTCTTTCAGAAAAACAAAAACTAGATTTTTCGGATAATCTTTTAGAGTTATATAATATTTTTGAAGACGAAACTGTAAAAATTGCTGTGTTAGACAGGGTTTCCAAAATGAATGTTCCGTCGGAAAAGTTTAAAAAAATGCTGAATGAATACATTTTAAATTGTTCATTAACTTCAGAAAACAAAGTAATTATTTCTTCTGCAATTCAAACTCTTGGACTTATCGGCGATTCTTCGTCTTTTAAAATTCTTTTAGAAAAATCAAAAAAAGAAGAGTGGAAAAATTACTCTAGCGAGTTAGAACAATCCTTAGGAAGTCTTTGTGTAAATGCAGAAAATGAACTTATAGACAGTATTTCAACAGGAAACACTAGTGATTGCCGAAAAATTTTTGAACTTTGTGTAAAAAATCAAAAAAATAATCAAATTTTTACTGCAAAAATTTCCGAAAACGTGCTTTTGCGTACTATATATATATATGAAAGCACGGGTTCTGCATCTGAAGATTTAGTTTCCTTAGAAATGGATTCATTTAATCTTCTTACCGAACTAAAATGGACTAGGGCGGGTGAAACAACAATCAAATTTTTTAATACTTCATTAAAAGAATTTGAAAATTCGCAAATGTCCGAAAAAGATTTTTGCAAAGTTATAGAAGGAATGGCTTACACTTCACCAATTGAAAGTGTGCAATATCTTTCTTCTTATCTTGCAAAATTAAATGGAAAAATGGAAAAAGAATCATCTTCTGTTTCAGAACCAGTTGTGCTTTCTATAATAAAGACTCTGGGAACGATTGGGGATAAAAATGCATTTGATTCTTTACTTGCCGTTGCATACTATAATTATTCAGAAACAGTTCGTGCCAGAGCTCAGGAGGCTCTGACAAAACTAAAATGGTAAAATATTATAAGAAAGAGATATTAAATCCGCTTGTTTTATCTTGTTTTATTGTTGCAATTGTTTTTTATACTGGGCTAATTCCAATAAAAAATAAGAATTGTTTTCGTTCTCTTGTTGGTTTTAAAAATCTTGTTGAAGTTTCAGGAGTTGTCGATTCAAACCCTGTAAAAACTGCAAAAGGAAAGCATTATAAATTAAACTTAAAAGTATCTTCTGTAAAAGATAAAAAAGGTGCTGTTTACAACGCAAAGGGAATAATTCAGGTTCTTGTACCATATTCGCAGGTAGAAGCACATTTTCCAGGAAAACTTTTTACAGAAATAAAAAACAATAAATATATTCCGTGTGAACAGGGAAGTGTTTTATCAATTAAAGGAAAAGCATTAGAAGATACATTTTTTTTGGCAAAATCTATAAAAACTTCAGAACAAAAAAATAATAAGTTTTTTAATAAAGTTTTAAAAATAAGGGCTTTGTTTAGAATTCATTTTAGGCGTTTAATGTTTGCATGGGAAAACGCAGGTGGGCTTCTTTTAGCATTACTAACAGGTATTAGGGAATATACAGAAAAAAACGTAACAACTGCTTTTTGTAATGCCGGGCTATCTCATATACTTGCATTGTCGGGAATGCACTTAAACTTATTTTCAAATATCGCACAAAAAACTTCTGAAAAATTTTTATCCTTAAGAAAAACAATGTTTGTAAAACTTTCTGCCATTATATTTTTTGTTTTTTTTGCAGGATTTTCACCATCACTTTTTAGAGCATTTTTGTGTACATTAATTACATACTTAGTTTTATTTTTAAAAATTAAAAATTTTAAAATGATTTCTGTTCTTGCTTTATCATTTTTAATTCACATTTCAATAAAACCAACTGATTTATTTGAAATAGCATTTATTTTAAGTTATTCTTCTCTTTTAGGAATTCTGATTTTTTCTGATTTTTTTAATTTACATCTTTCTTCTTTTATTCCAAATTATTTATGCAATGCTCTTAGTGCAAGTATTTCTGCTCAAATTTTTACAATTCCGATTTCATTAAAAATTTTTGGAACATTTACTCCGATTGGAATAATTTCTACAGTCATAGTTTCGCCACTTATATCGATTTTTATATATTTTGGTATTTTTATGATTATTTTATGTCTTATTTTTCCAATTTTTGTTAGTCCCGCTGCATTTTTTTTAAAAATACTCTACACTCTGATTGTTTGTATTGTGTCATTTTTTGCACAATTTCCAATATTTAAACTGGAAGGAATTTAAAATGTCAAAATTAAAACACCCAGATTACAATTCTCCAATGGAATTAAAAAAAGTTCTTGAAGAAAATCAATTGGCTATGCAAAAAAAGTTCGGTCAGAATTTTTTATTAAATCAATCTGCAAGGGAAAAACTTATCGATTCACTTGAAATTTCTAAAGATATGAAAGTTTGGGAAGTTGGTCCTGGTCTTGGTGCAATGACTGAAGAAATACTTAAACGTGGAGCAATTCTTACAGTTTTTGAAATTGATAGGGGATTTTCAAATCTTTTAAAACAGTTTTTTTCTGATTATATTGAAAACAAAAAACTTACAATTATTGAAGGTGATGTTTTAAAAACATGGAAAAAAACTTATTTATCTAGTGGTATACCTGAACGATTTTTTGGAAACTTGCCGTACAATATTGCTGCAACATTAATTGCCGACACAATTGAAAATAATATAAGATTTGAAAAATCAGTTTTTACGGTACAAAAAGAAGTTGCAATGCGTGCTTGTGCAAAACAAGGAAGTAAAGATTATTCTTCTTTTTCAATTTTATGTCAGTGGGCATATAATTTAACTCCGCTTATGGATCTTGCTGGTGGAAATTTCTGGCCACGTCCTAATGTTGATTCAAGAGCGTTTAAAATGGAAAAAAGACTTGATTTTCCACGCTGTAAAAATATAAGCCATTTTATAAAACTTCAGCGTTCACTGTTTTCTTCTCGCAGAAAAAATGTAAAAAATAACTTAACTGCTTTTCTTTCAAATGGAGAAAAAGCTTTATCTGCATTAAACAAAGCAAATATAGACCCATCCGAAAGAGCAGAGAACCTTTCTATAGAAAAAATTCTGTTATTGTCGGACATTTTGAATACTGATATAATTTAGCGTATGGATAGTTCAAACGATTCTGTTTATGAAAATATAAAAAAAATACAAACTCAGATAAGCGAAGCTGAAAAAAAATATGCAAGAAAAGAAGGCAGCGTAAAGCTCTTAGCTGTAAGTAAGTTTCACCCAAAAGAAGCCGTGCTTAGTGCTATAAAAGCAGGTCAGTATTGTTTTGGCGAAAACCGAGTTCAAGAAGCAGTTTCAAAGTTTCCAGAAATAATACAGGAAAATCCGCAGGTTCAGTTGCACATTATAGGTCAACTTCAATCAAATAAAGTTAAAAAGGCTGTAGAAATCGCTTCTGTAATAGAATCTGTTGATAGGCTTGAACTTGTTCAGGAAATTGAAAAACATTGTTCAAAAATTGAAAAGAATATTCAAATTCTTCTTGAATTTCATACTGCAGAAGATTCTAAATCTGGGTACAGCACTATAAATGATATGAAAGACACTCTTTCTTATATTGCCAATGGAAATGCTCCACATGTAATTCCAACAGGTTTTATGACTATGGCACCTTTTACTGAAGATGAAAACTTAATAAGAAAGTCTTTTGCATTAATGAGGGAAACTAAAGAAAAACTTCAATGTGATTTTCCACAGTTTTCTTTAAAAGAATTAAGCATGGGAATGACTCATGACTTTGAAATTGCAATCCAGGAAGGTTCAACTCAAGTTCGCGTTGGAACGGCAATTTTTGGAGAACGCGTTTATTCTTAAATGAAAAAAAGTATATTTTTTGTAGTTCTTATTTCTTTTTTTATAAATCTAAGTCCTCTATTTTCTGAAACTGCAGAGCCGTATACAAAAGAAGAATTTCCTGGTGTCTTAAATGATTTGCGTCGTGCAGAAATAATTACGCTTGGAGCAATGCCGTTTATAACATTCAGTACGACATTAGGCTATTCGTTTGGAAAATATGCTTTTCATGATTTTGATTCAGATTATTTTGTAAATCCGTTTTCTTCAACAGATGAAAATAGTTTTTCTACTGATGAACAAATTGGCATTATTCTTACTTCCTTAGGAATTTCTGCAGGTATAGGCATTACAGATTTTATAGTTCATTCAATAAAACGCTCTAATAAGATGAAAAGATTAAGAAAACAGACAAATAATAACGTTATAATCACTCCTATAAAAGAAGATCCTAATGCTGTAAAAATTGAAGAGCCAATAAAAGAAAAACCAAGCGAAGATTTAAAACCATCTGTAGACACAAACGCAAACGAAATAAATGAACAATCAGAAACAATAACAAACAATGAAAAACATATAAAAACAGCAAGAGAGCTTAATGTAATTTCAGAGGATTGACTATGAAATGCATACATTTAGAAATTCCTGAAGACTTTGACACTTCAATGCGCCTTGATCAATATATTGCTCTAACTTCTGAAGATATGAATCGTTCAAAGTTAAAAGCTTGTTGCACTGAACTTTTGCTCAATGGAAAAAATGCTAAATTTTCATCAAAAGTAAAAGCTAATGATAAAATTGATTTATCATTAGAAGATAATATCCCAGAAAATATTGAACCAGAGAACATTCCGCTAAGAATTGTTTACGAAGATGAAAATATTATCGTAATAAATAAAGCACAAGGAATGGTAACGCATCCTGCACTAGGCAACTGGAATGGAACTCTTGTAAATGCGTTGCTTTATCATAATGGCCTTTCTGCTATTCCGCAAACAAAAGATGTTGGAGAAAATCAGATTTTAAAGTTAAGGCGGCCAGGCATTGTTCATCGCTTAGACAAAGACACATCAGGTTTAATAATTACTGCAAAAAACAGAGATATTGAAGATTTCCTTTCTTCTCAATTTAAAGATAGAAAAGTTCAAAAAGAATATATCTGCATTGTTCAAGGAAGACCGCCTGCTTCAAGCGGAGATGTAAAAACCCAGATTGTTAGAGATCCAAAAAACCGACAAAAATTTAAAGCCGTTACAGCAACAACAGAAGGGAAATTTGCTCGTTCATTGTATCATTGTATTGCCTGTTACGGTTCATATTCTATAATGCGAGTAAGAATAAAGACCGGCCGAACTCATCAGATTCGTGTTCATATGAGATATTTAGGTTGCCCGATTTTAGGCGATTCCCTTTATGGAAAATCCGATCCACTTTTTCCAAATGCGACGCTTATGTTACATTCAAGGCAAATGATAATAAAAATTTCTCCACAATCAAAATACAAACGATTTACTGCAAAAATTCCATTTAGATTTATGGAAACAGTTCGCATTTTAAGAGAAAAATTTCCGCGAGAAGTTATGCCAAAGGTAAAAGAAAAATGCAAAAAATTAAAATAGTTTCCGAACCAAGTTCCGAAAACCCATTTTTAATAATTTATAAACCTCAAGGGCTTCCGTCTGCACCAATTTTAACGAATGAAACAGATACGGCACTAAATCAGGCAATGGAACTTTTTCCAGAAATAAAAAAAGTAAATGGAAGAAAGCAAATTGAATATGGACTTCTTCATAGAATTGACACTCAAACTGAAGGACTTTTGCTTATTGCAACATCTCAGTTTTTTTATGATGAACTTTTAAAAGAGCAAGTTTCAGGTAATTTTACAAAAAAATATATTGCAAATTGTATTTCTTTACAAAATACACAAGAAAATCAAAATGACGGTTATCCTGTTTTTACAGAAGAAAATAAAAGTAATTTTTACGATAGATTATTTTTGGGAAATACCGTAAGAATTACATCTTTTTTTAGAAATTATGGAGAAGGATTAAAATCCGTTCGTCCGGTTACTGAGTTTTCAGGAAAAGCTGCACTTAAAAAAGTTGGAAAAAAAACTGAATATTCAACAGATATAAAACTTGTAAAAAAAGAGAATGAAATTTTTACTTTTGAATGTTCCATTGCTACAGGGTATCGACATCAGGTAAGATGCCACCTTGCATGGGCTGGTTTTCCAATTATAGGCGATAAAATTTATAATCCTTTTGTTTTTCAAACTTCACCTGAAAAAATGCAGTTTGTAGCAAGCGAACTTACATTTATAAATCCTATTACTCAAAAAAAAGTAAATTTTTCTATAAATAAAGCATTGTAATAACTAAAAATAATGGAAAATGTATGAAAATGTATGCTCTAGGCGTTTTTTTTATTATATATTATACTTTTTACTACAAGTTTTAACTTGATTTTTTGGAGGAAAAGATGGAAAAACTTTTTCGCATAAAGGAAAGAGGGTCAACAATCAGCAGAGAAGTTATCGGCGGTATAACAACATTTCTTGCAATGGCATACATTCTTGCTGTAAATCCAGGCATTCTTTCTGGTGCTGGAATGAACTTTAATTCAGTCTTTACAGCAACTGCAGTTTCAGCTTGTATTTCAACACTTATAATGGCATTCCTTGCAAATCTTCCAGTTGCACTTGCTCCTGGTCTTGGATTAAACGCCTTTTTTACATATTCCGTTGTATTAGGAATGGGTTGTACATGGCAGTTTGCATTAACTGCAGTATTCGTTGAAGGTATTATTTTTATTGCAATCTCTGTATTCGGAATCCGAGAAGCAATCATTAAATCAATTCCTGCAAACCTTAAAAAAGCAGTTAGCGTTGGAATTGGTCTTTTTATTACAATTATTGGTCTTTCTAATGCTGGTCTTTGTTCAACAACAACAGGAACTTTAATTGGTTTTGAAAATTTAAATATGCTTCACCCTACAGCACTTGTTTTTGTAATTGGTCTTTTAATTACAATCGTTCTTTGGGTTTTAAAAGTACCTGGTGCTGTTCTTATTGCAATTGCACTAACTACTATTATTGGTATTCCTTTTGGTGTAACTACAATAGGCGAAAACTGGACTCCACTTGCAAAACCAGCTGCTCCATATATTTGCCAATTTGAATGGGCAAATGCACTTTCAATAAAATTTGTTGTTGTGCTTTTAACATTCCTTTTTACAGATTTGTTTGATACTCTTGGAACTTTAATGGGTGTTGCAGAACAGTCAAACCTTAAAGATAAAGACGGAAATATTATCAATGCAAAAGGTGCTCTTATGGCAGATTCAATCGGAACTGTTGTTGGTGCATGTCTTGGTACTTCTACTGTAACATCATTTGTTGAATCAACATCTGGCGTTGCAGCAGGGGCTAGAACAGGTCTTGCTTCGCTTGTTACAGGTCTTTTATTCCTTTTAGCACTTTTCTTTAATCCTGTATTTGCAATTATTCCATCTTGTGCAACAGCTCCAGCCCTTGTATTTGTTGGATTTTTAATGCTTCAGAATGTATGTTCAATTGATTTTGCAGACCCAACAGAAGGAATTCCAGCATTTATTACTATAATGACAATGCCTTTCGCATATTCTATTTCAAAAGGAATTATGTGGGGAATGATTACTTATGTTTTTGTAAAATTAGTTGCACGAAAACACAAGGATATTCCACTTGTTACAATGATTCTTGCAATCATCTTTGTCGGTGATATAATTTTTGAAAGTGCAAAAGAAGTTGAATCTAAAAAAGAGAAAGCTCCTATAGAAACAGTTTCAGAAACACCTGAAGTTCCAGAATCTGTTGTTGAAGTTGTAGCAGAATAAAAACTTATAAAGACAGGTTTGTATTTTTTACGCCTGTCTTTTTTTATTTTATATAAAGGAAATATATGCAAGAAGATAAATATATACGTCCAACTTGGGATGAATATTTTATGGAAGTCAGCAGAACCATTGCAAAAAGAGCAACTTGTGATCGTGGACGAAGTGGCTGCGTTATTGCCCGAGATCATCAGATTTTAGTAACTGGTTATGTAGGTTCTCCTGCAGGACTTCCTCATTGTGATGAAGTTGGTCACCTTTTAAAAAAGACAATCCATGAAGACGGAACTGTTACAAATCATTGTGTTCGCACAGTTCACGCAGAACAAAATGCAATCTGCCAGGCAGCAAAAAGAGGCATTTCCATTGATGGCGGAACAGTATATTGCAAAATGACTCCTTGCCGCACATGTGCAATGCTTTTAATAAATTGCGGAATAAAACGTGTAGTTTGCGAAAAGCATTACCATGATGAAGAAGATTCCCTTAATATGTTTAAAGAAGCAAAAATACAAATTGAACACTTGGAAGATTCCGTTCAAACATATGAAAATATGTAATTTACTACAGAAAAGTTTTACACAAAACTTCAATCATAACCGTAATAAAAAAACACAGTTACTAAAATAAAGCAACTGTGTTTTTTTTATAAACGGAATAAGTAAAAACTGCTCTTATTTTGAAAGATTTGCTTTTAGCCATTCCTTAAATTTTTCATAATCATTTTCCATTGGAACAGCCATATCAGGAAGATTTAATACTGCCTGAAGGGATTCTGGAAGTGCTGGTTCTCTGCCAGTTGCTTCTTTTACAATAGAGCCGAACTTTGCAGGATGTGCAGTTTCAAGAATTAAACCGACAGCATTCTTATTAAGAACTTCGTCTGCCCAGTCTGGAAGATTTGGTGTAAGACCTGGCTTTGAAATATCATTTTTAATGCCAGCCTTTAGATTTTCAAAACCACCGTTTCGTATATCATCCCATGCCTTCCAGCCGATTGCTCCATGAGGGTCAATTGTATAACCAGTACGAGTTTTACAATCTGTAATAGAAGTCATTATTCCATCATTATCAAGCCAATAAGAAGCAAACATTTTTCGTACATCTTCAAGAGAGTACATAGCCTTAATTCTTTCGTAATTAGAAGGTGTTCCTACATCCATTGCATTTGCATAAGTTTCTACAGACGGGCGAGGCTTATAATCACCAGTTGCAATCCAATCAGGAATTGTTTTATTAGTGTTTGTAGCAGCAACAAAACCTTTTATTGGAGCACCCATCTCTTTTGCAATAAGACCAGATGTAAGGTTTCCAAAGTTTCCAGACGGAACAACGCAGATAATTGAAGCATTATCCAATTTTGTATCAAGTGGAGCACGATTTCTAACCACAAGAGAAGAATACATATAATAAAAACTCTGTGGTAAAAGTCTTGAAATATTTATTGAATTTGCAGATGAAAGTCTAAAAGTCTTTCTAAGTTCAGAATCAGTAAAAGCAGTCTTTACTAATTTTTGACAATCATCAAAAGTTCCTTTTACCTTTAATGCTCTAACATTTCCTGTAAAAGTAGAAAGCTGTTTTTCCTGAATCTTTGAAATCTTTCCATCAGGGTAAAGAATTGTTACATCAAGCCCCGGAACATTATGAAAAGCAGAACCTACAGCAGAACCTGTATCACCAGAAGTTGCAACAAGAATATGCAAAGTGCCGTTTTCAGTTTTATTAAAATATGACATTACTCGAGCCATAAAACGAGCACCAAAATCCTTAAAAGCACAAGTTGGACCATGGAAGAGTTCCAAAATGTATGAAGACTTATCAAGTGGAACTGTTTTTGGAGTAAAAGGATATGCATCCTGAATAATAGCCATTAAATCTGCATCAGGAATTTCATCTTGTACAAATGGTTTTGCCATATTAAAAGCAATATCCCTAAAACTTGGTTCAGGATTCTTATTTATAAGTGATTCGTCTAACTTAGGAATGCTTACAGGAATATAAAGACCCCCTGTAGATGAGTTCATTCCATTCATTACCGCTGTTCTAAAATCTGTTAAAACCGAATTATCTCTAGTATCTGTGTATTTCATAGTTTTTCCTTACATTCCATAAATAATAGCGTCTGATGCTTTTTCTGCAAGAAGCTTTCGGCATTTTTGTTCTGCAGCCCACTTATTTTTATCTGTTGCAGACTGCTCTATAACAGTTTGATAAATTACTTTTCCAGTTTTCATATCAACGCATGTAAGATCTGCAACAAGTTTTACAGTAGCATCAGTTTCTGTTTCAACAGCTGGTTCTGCATATTTAAAAGAACCAGAAACAAGGAAATTATAAGCATCACCTACAATATTGTGATTTGCTGTATAAAGTTCAGAAATTGGTTTATTAAAATAAGAAACATCACTAACTGGCGAATTACCAACGCTAACGCCTGAATTTCTTAGATTTTGAAGCAGTGTAAAATTATTAGTAACAGCCTTTCCTTTTTCATTAAAATCATAAACGTAAAGAATTCCGTATGGATATGTTACATAACTTGAACGCACTACATAAGGTGCTTTTACTGCTGCATTATAAGAAGTTTGAACAATATTTGAATTAGAACTTATTGGTGTAGGGTAAAAAGTAACTTCATCCTTTACAGCAATTGAAGATTTTTCAGGTTTAAAAGAAATCTTACCATTTTCATCAGTTTTTAACTGAATGTTACTGTAAATAATTGTATCGTTTGTTCTTGAAGTTGGATACGAAACTGTAATGTTCATATCTTTTACAGGACCTTCTGCATTAGTAACAGAAACAACATAAGGAGAATCAAAATTCTTTCCTGAATAAACTGTTTTTGGTTTTGAAATAACTTTAATTTCTATAGAATCAACAAGCTCCTTAAATGCTTTTTCCTGTTGATTAGATGTATTTTGAACAGAAATCTGTTTAGGTTCTTTTTTTACTTTTTCTTTAACAGAAACTTCGTCTTCTACGATTGTTTCAGAATCTGTGTTTTTAACTCCACTTGTACTTACACAAGATGAAAATAACGAAATTGCTAATCCAATAACTATCAGTCCGTATGTCTTTTGTTTTATCATTTTTAATGTATCCTCAAAAAAAAATTGTGGAACTCCTTTAAGTATTTTTATATTAAAGTTTTGTATTTTGATTCTTTAAAGGAAATAAAAAACCAAAAACACCACATTCATTATACAGTATAACAAACAATTTCACAATAAATTACAACTGTAAAGTCAATATTATAAAATAATTCTTTCAACCCTATAAGAAACAGATGTCATAACTTCATAACTGATTGTTCCAGTTTTTAAAGCAATATCTGTAGCATCAGAAAATGCACCTTTGTCTTTTGGGCCAAAAATTATTACTTTATCCCATCTTTTTACATCTTTGTTATTATTTCCAATATCAACCATACACTGATCCATGCAGATTCTTCCAACGATAGGGTAAGGTTTTCCATTAATCGAAACTTTTAAGCCGGGAGAATTTCGCCTTAGTAAACCATCTGCATAGCCAACTGGTAAAACTGCAATATCAGTTTCTTTTTCTGCTTTCCAAGTACAGCCGTAAGAAATGCATTTTCCGGGAACAAAGTGTCTTATTGAAGCAACCTGTGTTTCAAACTGCATTACAGGCTTTAAATCAAGTTTTATATTCTTACTTTCAAGATATTCTTTTGTAACTTCATCAGGATAATATCCATATAAAATTATACCTGGACGAATCATATCAAGCTGAAAGTCTGGAAAGGCAATTCCTGCAGCACTAGATGAACATGTTCTTATACCTGGGTCTATCCCTGCATTCTTTACGCTTTCTATTGCCTTACTAAAACTATTAAACTGTTCTTTTGTGTATTCAATTGCTTTATTAGAAATTCCATCACTTATAGCAAAATGAGTTATCATTCCTTTTAAAGTAAGATTAGAAGTATTATTTATTTCTTTTGCATAATCACTGGCATTTTCAGGAAGACAGCCGATTCTTCCCATTCCAGTATCTACTGCAAGAAAAACTGGATATTTTTCTTTATTTTTATCTTTTGCAATTGCATTTAATTTTTGAATTACCTCTGAATCAAACACAACCGGGGTTATCCGATTATCTATAAGTTCTTCAAACTCATCTGGTGAACACGGCGAAAGCAGCAAAAGTTCTATAGATATGCCATTTTTTCGTAATTCACATCCTTCTAAAACTGTTGCAACAGCAAGATAATCTGCTCCCATTTCCTGTGCTATTTTAGCTGTGTTTACAGCATCGTTTCCGTAACCATTTGCTTTTACGGCACAACACAATTTTACATCTTTTTTTAAATTCTTTTTTATTTCGTTTATATTGTGCCTTAAATTTTCAGAATAAATAACCGCTTTGGTACAGCGCATATTCTGCCTCCATAAAAAACTTAGACCATATTCTTTTTAATATTGACTTTAATGTCAAGTTTACTTCTTTTAACACTAAAATAGAAGAGTATTTGATTTGTATGTTAATAATGTAGTTTACACCTGATCAGGAGAGGGTATCTCTCCTGGTCGGGAGATGGTGTCTCTCCTGGTCGGGAGATGGT